>JAKSUT010000081.1 GCA_024408705.1 bacterium
GGTAAAATTTTAGTTTCTGCAACAAAACATTATTCTTGGCCGAAAGCAGCAGAAATTTTAGGCTTTGGAAGACAAAATATTGTTCTGGTCGAAGTTGATGAAAATATGCGTATGGATATAGATGATTTAAGAAACAAGCTTGTACATTGTGTTGAACACAGAGAACCAATTGTTTCTGTTATAGCAATTGCTGGTGCTACAGAAAGCTCTGCGGTTGATTATATTGACAAAATTAAAGAAACAAGAGATTGGTTAGAAAAAGAATATAATTCATCTTTCTTTATTCATATTGACGCAGCTTATGGCGGTTATGTGAAATCTTTATTTTTGGATAAGGACAATAATATCAAACCTTATGAAAAAGTAAAAGAATATATGGGTGGTATTTGGCCATCAAAAGAACTTTATAATGCTTTTTGTTCTTTTAATTGTGCAGATTCAATAACAATTGATCCTCATAAATTAGGTTATTTGCCATATCCAGCAGGTGCAATTTTGTACAAAAATAAAATTACAAAATCTTCAACAGTATCTCATGCTCCATACATTTCAAGTGCGACAAAACCAGAAGATGAAGATTTATATTTTGGCGAATATGTTTTAGAAGGCTCAAAATCAGGCGCGGCTGCGGCTGCTTGTTGGCTTGCACATAGAGTTACACCTTTAAACGATTTTGGATATGGTAAATTTTTGAAAAATGAAATTATTGATGCTCAATATATTCTAAATTTGTTTAAACAAGAGTTTCCAAAAGTTATTGGCGGAAAAAGAATAGATGTGAAATTTTTTAATGGGTCTGATATAGATATTTTATTATATGCCTTTAATTTTGAAGGAAATGACGATATTGATGTCTTTAATGAATTTAATGAAAAAATATTGAAAAAAATGTGTTTTGTTCCACATAAAGATTTAAATAAGAATAAATATATGGTCGTTTCAACAACTTTAGATTATAAGAGTTATAAAAATTCTATTAATAATAATCTAAAATCTTTAGGATTGGACATTCAAAAATGGATACAAAGAAAATCTTGTGTAAATTTATTTAGAACTGTTGTTATGAATGTAAATTTATATACTGATGAATTGAAAGAATATTATTATAGAGGTTTTATAAATGAATTTGTAAATGTAATTTCAGAAGTTTTAAAAGAGATGAATATCTCAAAATAAATTAAAAAAGCGAAATTTTTATTTTAAAAATTTCGCTTTTTTTTTAATAAAAATGTTTCTAGTGATGACAGCAATTTCCGTCTTCGTGGTGTCCGTGGCAATGATGATGTTCTCCGCCGCAAGAATTTTCGCCAGTAATGATATTTCCTGAAACGTAAGCCATAATTATTTCATCAATATTCACTGGAGGACAGCCTGTTAGGATTTCAATACCATTTTCTGCTAACATTTGCATTGGATGTCCGCCCATTCCGCCTGCGATAACGACATTGACACCTTGTTCTGCTAACCATCCTGCTGATTGGCAAGAAATACCATCTTCTGGAATAGTGTTTTCAACATCTAATATTTTTTGGTTTTCCATATCAACATTTGCGATAGTAAAAGATTCACAATGTCCAAAGTGTGGACAAAGTTTTCCATCTTCTGTTGGAATAGCTATTTTCATATTTTTTCTCCTTTGTTTCGTTGTTAATAATTATATTTCAAAAATTTTTGAAATGTGTTATTATTAATTAAAAATTTATATTTGGAGTTTTTTCGTGCCGACAATTTCTATAATAGTTCCAATTTATAATGCAGAAAAGTATTTAGGAAAATGCTTAAATAGTTTGATTTCTCAAACATGCAAGGATATTGAAATAATTTTGGTTGATGATGGCTCAACTGATTTAAGTTTAAAAAGATGTGAATTTTATGCTCAACAAGATAATCGTATAAAAATAATTTCACAAGAAAATCAAGGACCTTCTGTTGCAAGGAATAATGGTTTAAAACAGGCAACAGGAAAGTATATAGGTTTTGTTGATTCTGATGATTATGTTCAGCCAAATACCTATGAATTAGCTCTTAAATATATGGAAGATGAAAATACTGATTTGGTCGCTTGGGGTGTAAAAGTTGTTACTGATGACAAATCTTGCTATGTAAATTGGTTTGAAAAATATTATTTTAAACAAAAATATTTTGGTAATACTCAAAAAGAAGATGTTGATTTGTTTAAAATTCCTGTTGTTCCATGGAATAAACTCTATAAAGCATCAATTATAAAAGAAAATGATATAACTTTCCCTGTTGGAAAATTGTATGAAGATGATAGTTTTTGGTGGAAGTATGTCGCTTTGTGTAAAAATATTTTTTTCATGAAAGAAATTTTGCATTTTTATAATTTGCGTAATACGTCTTTGCGTGGTGAAGTTATACATAAAAAAGTTGATTGCGAAGTCGATAGAATTTCAATGGTAGAAGATGTTTTCGATTTTTATCAAAAACATAATTTAGAAGATAAGAATTTGTTAGATAAGTTATTTCTTGTATCTTTTATTTCTGCGCATAACGAAACAAGTGATAAAACTAGAATTTTAAAAGCTGCACAAAAACTTGTAGGTAAAATGAATTTGCTTGATAGTTCAAATTCAGACATTGTTGAATTAGCAAACGGACTAAATAAGAAAATAAAAGAATTGGAATGTGGAAATGTCAAAGTTGATGAGTTTGAAATTTTAAATAAAGATTTGAGCGAAGAAGATGTTTCAAAACTTGTTGAAAATATAAAAAATAATGTGAAATATATAAAAGACAGAGATAATTTGGCTTTTGATTCTTATATTGTTGATGAAAAATTAGAAAAGTCAGTTAAATCGTTGGATTTAGTGATAGAAAATTCAATGAAAAAACTTTCGTTGCAAGATGAATTTAGTTATTTGAAAGATTTTTATCTTGAATATCCTGAAAAATTTAGTTCAGAGATGTATGTAGAAGCATTAGAAGGTATGCTTGAATTTTTGGAAAAATTATACGAAGTGGGTTTGCATGATGACGTTTTGAAATTTGCAAAAATTGCTAAGATGATATATCCAAAAGAAATTGAATTTTATAGAATAATTGGTGATGTATATTATTTTTCGAAGAAAAAACCAGATGTAGCATTGTTTTATTACTACAAATATACGCAACAAAAAACTAAAAATTATAGAGTTTATGAAATTATGTCGAATATTTATTTTGAAAATGGTGACGTTTTTAACTCGTTGTTATGTAGTGTTAAAGCAAATTATCTTAGAGCCAATCTATAGGTAAATTTGGTCTTAAATCTTGGTATGCTTCAGGAAAATTTATTTGACTTAGTGTTTTTGAAATTGTTGCACGTAGTTGTTTTGTAAAAGTTGTGTCTTTATTAAATTCGTTGATGTTTTTGATAAAAAGTGTTAGTAGTGACTTTTTATATTTCTCAAATATATTGGTTTCTATTAAATATTTGTAGATATTTACAGTTACGTCAAATAAGTTTTTGTGCTGTTCAAAATTTCTGTTAGCGATGTTTGTTCCCAAAATTGAATCTTTGTGTCTGCGATATGTGTACAAAATTTGGTCTATGACATAGACTTTTGTGTGCTGAGTGTAAAATCTGTAATAAAATTCTACATCTTCATACAATTTGTCTTCTGTCCAGTAGGTAGTTTTGTTGATAAGAGATTTTTTGAAAATTTTGCACCAAGAATAAGCAGGGTAATTAGAAATGTTTTCAGGAGTTATATTTAAAAGTCCTCCTTCTTGATCTCTCCATTTGACAAAATTATCCATTTGGGTTGTTAAATTTTTTGATTGCCAATAAATTTGAGGTTTTATCCATACTGCATCAACATCTGTTTTTTCAAAGATTTCATAAGGAAGTTTTAAAAAATCTTTGTGCGCAATATCATCAGCATCAACGCATGCGATATATTCTCCGTTTGCTATTTTTAGTGCTAAATTTCTTGAAAACCCAGGGCCTAGATGTGATGGTGTTTTTATTAGTTTAAATCTTTTATCGTTTTTTGTGTATTCGTTGATGATAGCCAAAGAGTTATCTTCGCTGTTGTCATCAACGCAAAGAACTTCAAAATCTTCAAAACTTTGTTCTTGAATACTTTTTAAAGTTTCGTTAAGATATTTTTCTGCGTTGTAAATTGGTACAATTATTGAATATTTAACCATTTGAGCCTTGTTTTGTTTTGTTGTATATGTATATTTTATCACTTAATTTTTAAAAACATGTTTAAATTTTGGCAATTTTTTGTTTTGATGGGGTTTAAGAAATCGTGAACATAATGAAGAGGTGGAAATGGAAATTACAAACAATTATTCATCACAAAATTTTGGAAATTTAAAATTTGCAAAAAATGTAGCAAATACTACAAAAAAAGCTGTCTATATAAATCCTGAAATTAAGAAAGCTGCAAAAGAATTTAATATAAAAGTTTCAAGTTTTCAAAAAGATGGTCTTGATAAAACAAAGTTTGTTGTTGCTAAAAAAGGCAAAAATTTCTTTTCAAAAATTAAAGGCAGTATAGAAACTTATACTACATATATTAAAAACATGAAAATGAGTGATTTTACTGATAGTATTGCAAAAGCTGAACAAGACAAAGTTGCTGCAAAAAAATTAGCTATCGAATTGAAAAAATTAGCAAAAGATTTTAATAAGTAAGTTTTTATTTAAAGAATAAGAAAAGTGGGTTTTAATCGAATTAAAACTCACTTTTTTACATGATTTTTTAATGTTTGTTTGACATAAATAAAGATAATCGTTACTTTTTTATGCAATTTTTACTTCTTTTTCTATTATTTCGTAATTTACTGTTGCTGGTTCTTCTTTTTTCCAACTTTTTACTAGTTTAATTATAAAATCTCTTTTTTGTTCTTTAGTTAGGTCTTGATTTATAATCGTAATTTGGTTATTCATTATTTCTACTAATTCTTCTTTGTTCATCTTTTCTCCTCAATACGTATTGTCAATTTTATACTTAAATATTAAAAAAGGCAAATGTTTTATATTTCTAATACATAGTTGTTTAATTATAATATTATAAAAATCAAAAAAATTTTTTTGCTAGTTGTAATTATAATTTTTTGTTCTTCTAAAATGCTCTGAATTAACAAGCTGATAGGGGGATTTGAACCCCCGACCTACTGATTACGAATCAGTTGCTCTACCACCTGAGCCATATCAGCGTATTTTTTATTTTAGTCTGCTTTATTCTTTTTGTCCTTTTTTTTACAAATTTTATTTACATTATTTGGTTGAATTTTAAATTTTTTTCTAATCTATATAGTGGATTTTTCTTGAAAAATAGTGAATTTACAATGCTCAATATCGTATAATCTAGTGTAGTAGTATATTTAAAATTTTAATTTTAAAAATATGTTGACTATTTAAAATTCCTTATTAAGAAACAAGTATTACAAGAATAAAAAGGAGAAACTCGCTATGGGTATGGCAGCTTCACAAGCAAGGTTAATTGAATTGACAGCAAGAAAAAGTAACGTTGAGTATGAAGGACAACAGATTAACCAACAACGTGTAAATTTGGCAAACGAAAGTGCAGGCATGTTCACTGAATTAATGAACTTGCAAGTTCCAATTGCACCAAAAACTTCAGATTATACATCTACTGTTTATGGTTTTTCCGATGGTGCTCACGAATATACCATTACAAATGTTTCTGATAATGCAGCTAGTGCAAAATATAACGCAACCGTTACTTTTTATCATGAAGAAACTAATTATAGAGGTATGTTTAAAGAACGTTCTGATTTAGAAATGACACAAAAAACAGATGCTTCAGGTACTTATTGGTATTATGGAACAACAAAATTAACACCTTATGATGTGACAAAAGACAAAGCCGCATTAGAACAACTTAAAGCCGATATGGCCGGTAGAACTGATGTAAGCGTTGTAAATGAATTTAACGCAGGTCGTACTCAAAATATTTATAGTTATAAATCAGGTGGTCAAGTTTATTATGTTTCAATAACAGACGAAGCTGCTTCTAAAGCACATCAACCTATAAAAAATTGTTATGCTGCAGATGTTAAAGAAAAAGTTAGTGAAACAAAACAAGCATATATTCAAAAAGAAGATAGTGGCAGATATTCAAGTATAACATTAGAAGGTTATTCTGATTCATTCCCTCTAACTTCAAAAACAGAAACTGATCAAAACGCATATAATGATGCGATTAATGAATATAATTATCAACAAAATGTTTATCAACAAAAGGTTAATGAAATTAACGCAAAAACAGAAAAAATTCAACAGGAAGATAGAACATTAGAAATGAAATTAAAACAACTTGATACAGAACAAGATGCGCTATCAACTGAAATGGATGCAGTTAAGAAAGTTATTGATAAAAACGTTGAATCTACTTTCAAAACATTCTCATAAAAATAGATTTAAAGTTATTTTTCGACAAATTTTTAAGAATATTAAGAGGTATTTATGTCATACAAAAACGATAGTTTACTAGTAATAGCAAACAAATGGGGCTCAGCAAGTGGTGATGCAAAAGCTCAATTATTTGAAACTTATGACCAGTTGAGAGATTTGACTGTTTGCGGTGCAAGTGGTTCAACAGGTAGTGGTTTTGAATCTGCTGGTGGCTTTTTCTACAACTTGGCATCTATGTTTGCTCCATCTTCATTTATGACACAACTTGGTAAAAACACAACTTATGCAATTCCAGGTACTTCTTTTTATTCGAATGGTGCTACACCGTCTGCATCTTACGGATTGGAAAGTTATACAGGTTTTGCCGCAGGGTTAGATGGTTATGCTACAGGACAAGCAGCATCAATCGTTGATTGTGTAGGCTATCCAACAGGTTATGCGTCAAGTGTTGGAAGTATTGCAGATATTGCGACTTCTACTGCTTATGCGGCAGGTACAGCAAGTGCTTTTTCAAATTTCGGTAAAGGTATTTTGCTTCAAACCGCAGGTTTGATTTCTGGTATTGGTGGTATTGCTCAAGCTGCTGCACCTTATATGGGCGAATATGGTTTGGGTGCAATTCTTGCAGGTAACGTAATGCAAGGTGCTGGTTCTGCAGTGCTTGCTGCCGTTGAAAGTGCTGCCGGCAAGGTTGTAAATAACGCTGATGTTATTTTGACTAACAAGGTTAAAAATATCGAAGCAGTTTGTAAAATGCTTGATACACAAGGTGATGTAATTAAGAAAATGCTTAAAGAAGACGTTGATTCTAAAAGTAAAGCAATTCAAAATATGTAGGATTTTATTTATGCTTGCAAGAATTTTTATAAGAACTTTGTTAAACTCTGTTTTTAAAAACAATGTTTTGGTTAATAGCTTTGTAAAGATTTATTGCAAAACTCCTTGTGCTGTCGAAGATGCAATAAAGTTTAAAAATAATTTGTCGATACAAGATTTAGAGAGAAAGAATACTGTGTTCTTTCAAAGTGTTACAGGCGATAAAATAGACTGCAAATAGTTAAGACATGTTAACAAATTGCTAAAAAGCAAGCAATAAAAGTAAAAAACATGTTTTTATATTATTGTAAGTCTATGATGAGGGCAAGCAAAATT
>JAKSUT010000082.1 GCA_024408705.1 bacterium
TAAAATTGACTGTAATATTTTTATTTATTATAGGTGGAGCTTTTTATGTAAGACCTGAAAACTGGACTCCTTTTGTGACAAACGGACTTGCCGGAATATATCAAGGTGCTTTTTTGATTTTTCTTGCATATATAGGGTTTGATGCTATTTCAACAGTTGCAGAAGAAACAAAAGATCCACAAGTAAATATGCCGATAGGTATAATTGGTACGCTTTTAATTTGTATGGTTGTGTATGTACTTGTTGCCGCTGTATTGACAGGTATGTTTCCTTTTTCTGAGATAAAAGGTAATGAAGGCTTTATTGCTGCTCCAATTGCTTATTCTTTGAGAACAATTGGTAGAAATTATATGGCGCTTCTTGTGTCATTAGGCTCTTTGGCAGGTTTGTTTTCTGTTTTACTAGTGTTGCAATTAGGTGGTTCAAGAATTTTGTTTTCTATGTCACGAGATAAACTTCTTTCGTCTATTTTTTCAAAAGTTCATAAAAAATATCAAACACCTTTTGTTACAACTTTATTGTTAGGCTTATTTGTTGTAGTTGGAACTTGCTTTTTCGATTTAGAGGCTTCAGCTCATCTTTGTAATATTGGTACTATAACTTCTTTTATTGCGGTATCTTTGGGCGTAATCGCATTTAGATATAAAGAACCGAATATAAAAAGAAGTTTTAAAATTCCTTTTATGCCTTTAATTCCTTTATTAGGTGTAATTTCATGCTCTTGGATTGTGATAAAAGGTGTTCCTTTAAGAACATTTATCTTTTATCTATGCTGGATTTTTATGGGAATTTTAATTTATGCATGTTATGGATATAGAAAAGCGAATTTAAAATAGTTTAGAGTCCTTTGAAACAAGTTCCTTTGCACATTGGATAGTAGCAAGTTTGACATTCAGTTTTATACAAACATACAACAGTGTTATCTGTTGGTGAAAATTTTTTCTGGTCAAACCAAGTTTTTGATTCTTTAAGATTTTCTAATGATTTGAAAGTTTCTCTTTCTAGTTTTTTTGCTTTTGAAAAGAAGCAATAATGAATTCTATCTTTGATATCAATAAATATTTCGTTATCTGTACAATTAAATCTTAAGTTTTTAATTTGTGTACATTCAAGTAATTCACCTAAAAATTTCGGAGTAAAAATACAGTTGTTTACTATGCAAGGGAAGAAAAATGTCATGTGTTGATATGTTCTTGCAATTGTTTGGTAAAGTGAAGTAATTTGAGTTTTTGTATTTCTAATATTGATATAATTTTTTTCATCTGGTGAAATTCTGATAATTATATCTTTTGTTATTTCAGCGATAATTTTTAGTGTTTCAAAAGTTGCATTTGTGTTTTTAATGTAGTCGTTTTCTGTATTGAAATCTAAAAATATTGAAATCCAAATGTTTTTAGATTTGATTTGATTAATAGATTTTTTTAAGAATTCTAAATTCGCGATAATTTTGTCATTGGACTTTTCGCTTGGTATGATTATTATTTTGACTTTTTTTATTTTTAAAATTTCTTTTAAAATTTCTGTATCACAGTTAAGTTTAGTATAAATTGCACAAAAAGTTTCTTCTGATATTTGTTTTGCAATTTCTACTATTTGAGGGTGAATTAAAGGCTCAATTCCAGATAATTTTATTTCAGCTTGTTGATCTTTAGCCCAAGCGTAGCGTTCTTGAAATTTATCAAAAGATAGTGTTTCTTCTTCTGTGTTTAGTTCAATATTTAGCATGCATTCTCCTGACGGATAAAATGTTCCGTCATTGCTATACAAGGACCTTGGCAAATTGAGTTGTTGCAATGTTGTTTAGTTTTGCAAAAATAATTATTTGTTTGCATATAAGAGTTTCTGAATTCAGTAAGCCAATTGTAACATTCTTCCCAGTTTCTGAAATCTCGGTAATTTTTTATAGGAATAAAATCATCAGGTACAGAGGAACAATATTTGATTGATTTATCAACCATAACGTCAATGATAGGTTGATGACAACCAAATCGAAGTCCTGTTGTTCTTTCGTCTTCAAGAAGTTCTCCAAGAAAACGTGGAGAAATTTGACAATTGTTAGTTGTACAGTCAAAACCTATTGATATATCAGGAGTTTCCTCTTTTGATAGTTCATAAAAACGTTTAATTGGTTTATCAAAATTTAAAAGCTTAAATTTTTCGTTGTGAAAAGGTGTTGCAATTCCAAGTCGATAATGTCCTACAACATTCGGATATTGTTTTCCTAATCTGACCAAATTCTTGATATATTTTTCGTCGTGTTCTTCTTCGCCGATAAGTGTAAGACCTAAAGATAATTTTCCTATTTTTAGGTGTTCGTTTGCATAAGTCATATTTTCTTCAAATAGGTCTTTAAGATTTTCGTTAGTTGTTGTTGAATTTATTAACCAACCCATTCTTGGTATTTTTAATAATTCTTTTAAAACTTCTGTTTCGCAAAGGAAGTTTGAGAAAATGCAAGATGTATATTCATCATTAATTCTTCTCATTATTTTAACTATGTCAGGGTGAAGTGTTGGTTCACCACCAAGCACAGCTATTCTAGGAGAACCTTTTGACCAATCTAATATATCTTCGATATCTTCGTATGTAAGTCTTTTGTTTAATTTATGATAATCTTTTTGAAAACAATATTTGCAATTGTTATTACATTCTGAATTTATACTTATATTTACCATCTTTTTCTCCTATTTGTAGGATATTAAATAATTATTTTGTTGTCAAATATCTTTTATTTTCTGTTTAGCAAGTTTGCTCTTATTGCGGTACAAAATCCTGCTTCTTTGCATATTAAATTATTGCAATTGCAAGTGAATTTTTCTGAAGTTTTGTATTTTTCCATTCTGTTTAAGTTCCAATATTTTGCAATATTTCCTTTTGGAAAATTTTTGTATTCGTTTGTTTTGAATTTTAAATCAAAGTGTGGACAAGGCAAATGAGACTTGTCTGGAAGTATTGCAATACTAGATGTATTGTAATGACAGCCAAAATTTAAATTTGTAACCATAGGGTTTTCAAGAAGCTTGCCATATAATGCTGGTGCAATTTGACAATTTGTTATTGCACATTCTCCAAAATTTATAAAAATGTTTGGAAATCTTTCATTTATGTTAGATACAAGATAAGATATTTCTTCTGTATAGTTAATAATTTTGTATTCGTCTCCATCAGGAATAGGCATAGCTAATCTTGGTTCTACGTAAGTTATGATTTCTCTATATTTTTCAAGTAGTCCTAGTATTTTGCCTATATTTTTTGTGTTGTTTTCTTGGCTTTCGTATAGTGTTAAGCTAAGTCCAATTGTGATTTTATTTTTTTTGATTAAATCTTTTTCGGATAATAAATAATTTAGGTTATCTAAAAAAGTCTTTTCAAGTTCTTTTTTAGGGTTTGTGCTTATATTCCAAGTTATGTAATTTACATCTAATAGTTCTTTGATAAGTTCTTTTGAGCAAAGTAAATTTGTCATAAGAGTTGTATTTGTGAAAAAACTGCATCTTCTCAAGATTTTTTTTAAATCAGGGTGAAGAGTTGGTTCTCCACCTGTGATGAATATGTGTTTTTCTTCGATGTCAGAATCTAACCAATCTAAAAATAATTCAATTTCATCAAAAGAAAGAAATTGGTTTTTTCCTCTTAAACTTTTGCTGCAACAGTATTCGCAGTCATTGTTACATTCACTTGTGATATATAAATAAGTCATTAAATATATTCCTGTGTGTTTTTTATAAAATTTTAGCTTTCAAATTTTGTGTTGTCAATTTGATTATTATTATTAAAGACAGAATACTTTGTTGATGTTTTTATTTTATTTTTTAAGCTGTTGGCTAATCTGAAAGTATTGAATTTACTTGTCGTTTTACCTATTTTGTTAGTATTACTCCAGTAAGTACACCTATTGCGCATAAGATGTAAAATAAACCAGAATAAATTAATTCAAATAAATTTGGTGGTTGATTAACCTTGTCATATACTTCAAATGCGTATGAGATAGAAATTACTATTATGATAATCCCTATTATAAAAGTGCTTATCTTCCATGCTTTTTTAATTACTGAACAAAATTTTTCCAAAATAAATTCCTTTTTAAATGTAAATCTGTTGAAATCTTATCATGAATATATTCTTTTATAAATTTTTATTGTATTTTTATTGCGCAAAATTTTATGTGACAAAGGAAAAGCCTTTTTTCAATATTGAAAAAAGGCTTTATTTTTAATGGGTGATACGTGAAAATTTATTGAATATAACAAGTTAATAATTCTTGTCCCATAGTTGAATTTCTCATTTTTTTTAAAGCTCTAAGTTCTGTTTGTCTAATACATTCTTTTGTTACTCCGTATAAATTTCCAATTTCTTCTAATGTTTTTTTAGCGATGTTATCAAGTCCAAATCTCATTTTTACAACGTCTTGTTCTCTTTTCTTAAGTACAGACATAACTGTTTCTAAATCAGTTTTTAAGTTTTCTGATTCTGCGCTTGCAAAAACATTTGTATTTTTGTCTTCAAGTATGTCTGCTACACACATATCAGAGTCATCATTGATAGAACTTTCAATAGAAATTGTTTGTGTGTATGCGTTTAAATAATTTTCAATTTTTTGTTCAGAAATATCCATTTCTTTTGCAACATCAGCATTTTTGATTTGGCAATTATATTTGCGTTCCATTTCTGTTTTTATTTTTGAAAATTTAGATAATGTTTCTTGAATATATACAGGAATTTTCATACAATGAGCTTGTTCTGAAATTCCTTTGAACATTGATTGTTTTATCCACCAACTTGCGTAAGTTGAAAATTTGTAGCCAAGTTTGTAGTTGAATTTTTCTGCGGCAATCATTAAACCTAAATTGCCTTCTTGAATTAAATCTGCCATAGGTATTTTTGCAATGTGTATAGCTTTTTTCGCTATTGTGATTACAAGTTTTAGATTTGCTTCAACAAGTTCTTTTTTTGCTTCAAAATCTCCTTCAAAAGCCTTTTTTGCAACTTCTTGTTCTTCTTTAGAAGTAAGTGTTTTGCATTTTGAAATTCTTCTTAAATAAAAGTTGAAAGTGTCTTCATTTTCGCTAACTACATTGTTAAAGGCTGGGTTTGATTGTGAAGATGTTCTCTTCATCTTGATTTGTTCATTTTTCATCGGCTAAACTCCTATTTTTTCAAAATACACATAATTTTTCGCATAACAACTAACGCCTATATAAGGGTTATTTTTTGCACAATAAAGAATGTGCCTGATAACGTACTTATTGGCGACAATCAGATGGTGGGTAAATTCTCAAAAGCAAATTAATATAATGGGGAATGTATATACTTAATATATCATGTTTATATACAAATTACAAGATATTTATTAAGATATATTAAGATAAGTTTTTGAAAATATCTGGGTTTGTAATATTTCTTAATATAAATATTGAGTATATAAAAAGGGTAAAAGCCTTATTTTAATTGACTTTTACCCTTGTGTAAAATGTTTGTTGTTTACGCTTTTTACTTTGTAATTTCTTGTGCATATATAGCAGCCATAGTGCAGGCTTTTTCGTAAGGATCTTTTTCATTTGCATCTACAAGTTGTTTATATGTAATTTCAAAGAATTTTTCAGCACTTTGAACTGTATCAAAGTTTTCTTTCAAAAATTTTACGTCAGTTTTAACGCTGTCGGTTTTAGTTATTTGAGAACGTCCTAATGCTTCTGCTTTAGGATTAGAAAAATCTTGTATAGTTTTAGTTTCTTTTTCAGCATTTGTTTCTTCTGCTTTTTTTGTAGAAGAAATTTGTTCTTGTGGCATTATGGGTTTTACATCATAATTAAAGTTGTTAATTTCGCTCATGTTTCACCTGTTTCTCTCTTATTATTTCTCTATCATGTCTTTTACTCATGTTATAAAACATGACAAAAAATTTTTTTGCTAGTTTAGTTACATAAATATACAATTTTTTTTAGAAAATTGCAATAAATATTGCAAAACCCACTAAAATCAACTGTTTTGCAAAATGATTTGTTGTTAAATTTGATTAAGATTTTGAGAAAGAATTTTTTACTTTATCCATTATGCTAGTTTTTTCACTAAATTTTTTGTGAGTATAGATTTCGTATAGTTTTTTGTATAACATTCTTTCTTCATCATTAATATTAGAAGGAGTTTTTATATCAAGAATTACGATATGATTACCTCTTTGGTTTTGTTTGCCAAGATAAGGTACGCCTTCACCTTTAAGAGTAATTGTTTGATTGTATTGAGCTCCTGCTGGAATAGTAATTGTTTTTTCTCCGTCAAGAGTTTTTATAGTAACATCGTCACCCAAAACTGCTTGAGCAGGCGAAATCTCAAGAGTTGTATAAACATTGAAACCTTCTCTTTTGAAGTAATCAGATGGTTTTACATGGATTACTACATATAAATCACCTGAAGGTCCGCCGTTTTTACCCATGTCACCTTCGTTTGCAAGTCTCATTTTTGAACCTGTATCTACGCCGGCTGGGATTTTTAGGTCAATGGATTTTTCTTTTGTTACTTGACCAGAGCCTTTACATTCTTTGCAAGGATTTTGAATTTTTACACCTTTACCTTTACAATCAGGACAAGTTGTAACTTGTGTAAAGTGTCCTAAAATAGTTTGTGTTGTTTGTTGAATTTTTCCTGCGCCGCCGCAAGTTGGACATTTTACCGGTGTTGAACCTTTTTCTGCTCCTGTACCTTTGCAAGAAGGACAAGTTTCAAGATGGTCGATTTTTATTTCTTTTGAAATACCAAAAACGGCATCTTTAAATTCTAATTCTATATCAATTCTTAAATCATCACCTTGTTGAGGTGCGTTTGGATCAACTTCTCTTTGTGAAAAACCAAATCCGCCAAAGAAAGAATTGAAAATATCGTTGATGTCACCAAAACCGCTGGCAAAAGGTCCATTTGTATCGTAACCTGCATTTTGAAGTCCGTCTTCACCATATCTGTCGTATAGTGTTCTTTTTTCATCGTCCATCAATGTATCGTAGGCTTTGCCAAGCTCTTTGAATTTTTCTTCTGCATCTGGTGCTTTATTTACGTCAGGGTGTAGTGTTCTTGCTTTTTTTCTAAATGCACTTTTTATTTCGGCTTTGTCAGCATTTTTGCTAACACCTAGTATTTCATAATAATCTGCCATATTTTATTCCTATTTCTTAATTCTTATTTTAAGGCTATTTATTCTGCTGTTGCAACATTTACTAATGAAGGTCTTAAAACCTTATCCCCAAGTTTATAACCTTTTTGCAATTCTATTATAACATGGTTTTCAGGTGTTTCTGATGTTGGTGTTTGCATTACAGCTTCGTGAAGATTTGGGTCAAATTCTTCTCCTTGAGCCTTAATAACTTCTAAACCAAGTTTTCCTAAATTGTCAAATAATTGGTTGTAAAGTACGTTAAATCCTTCTTTTACAGCGTTAATATCTTCTGTTTTTTCAATAACACCTTTTGCTCTGTCAAAGTTGTCTAATACTTCAATAAGTTTTTTCATTGCATCTT
>JAKSUT010000083.1 GCA_024408705.1 bacterium
TCCCAAAACTTGCAAAATCATTTTCTATCTCAAAAGACGGACTTACATACACAATAAAATTAAGACACGGAATAACTTGGACAGACGGAAAACCAATAACAGCTGATGATGTTATTTTTACTTGGAAAGACATAATATTTAAAGGACTTGGAGATACTTCAACAAGAGATTCTATTCTTATAGAAGGAAAACTTCCTACAATAACAAAAATTGATAATTACACAGTACAATTTAAAACAATTAAACCTTTTGCTCCGTTTTTAAGAAATTTATCAACACCAATAGCCCCAAAACACGTATTTGAAAAAGTTGTAAATACAAACGAAGAAACTTTCAACAATTTTTTAAACACAACAACACCACCTAAAAACATGGTAACAAGTGGAGCTTTTAAACTTAAAGAATATGTTCCAGCGCAAAGAATCGTTTTTGAAAGAAATCCTAACTACTATGAAATAGATAAAAAAGGACAAAAACTTCCATATCTTGATAAATTAGTTTACTTAATCGTTGGAGATTTAAACAACGAAATTCTAAAATTTGAAGCAGGAGAAATTGATGAAATTTCGCTTAAAGGCTCAACTGTTGGCACCTACAAAAAAAGAGAAGCAAAATCTGATTACAAAATATTCAACATTGGCGCAGACACTGGAACTATGTTTGTTTCAATAAATCTAAACACACGCAAAGATAAAAACGGAAAATATTATGTACCTGTAAAAAAACAAGTTTGGTTTAACGACAAAAATTTTAGAACTGCAATAGATTATGCAATAGATAGAAATGCTCTAGTAAACAATATTGCAAATGGACTTGCTACACCTTTGTTCACCGCAGAAAGTCTAAATTCAATCTATCTTAATAAAAAACTAAAAGGCGGACATCCAAAAGATTTAGAAAAAGCAAAATCATACTTAAAACAATCTGGTTTTTACCTAAAAAACAAAACGCTCTACGACAAAAGCAATAATAAAGTTGAACTAGACCTATATACAAATGCAGGAAACACAGAGCGTGAAGCCATCGGAGTAATGATAAAACAAGATTTAGAAGAATTAGGAATGAAAGTTAATTTCAAACCGATTGAATTTAATTCTCTTGTAAACAAACTAGTAAACAATCCTAATTATGATTTAGTAATAATGGGTTTAACAGGTTCACCGCTTGAACCTCACAGCGGGAAAAATGTTTGGTATTCTTTTGGTTCTCTACATCTTTTCAACCAAAGAACACCTCAAGACAAAGCAAATGAAATTTTGCCTTGGGAAAAAGAACTTGATAAAATAATTGATAATGCCGCTTTGAAAATAAAATTCGAAGAAAGAAAAAATTTATACGATAGATATCAAGAAATTATTTATAATGAAAAACCTTTAATTTACTTGTATTCGCCACAAAGGGTTATTGCACTTCGTAAAAAATTTGCAAACATATATCCTTCATCACTTTCAGGAGTAACATATAATATAGACGAGATATTTATAAAAAAATGAACCAATTATTCAAATACATACTAAAAAGAATATTACAAACGATACCATTACTTATTATAGTATCGTTAGTTAGCTTTTTTATAATTCGTTTGAGTCCGGTTGATCCTCTTGCAGAATTAAGATTAAATCCTTCTATTTCGCAAGAAACGCTACAAAAAGAAACAAAAAGACTTGGACTTGATAAACCAATAATTGTTCAATACGGCAAATGGGCAGTTGGCTTCATTCAAGGCGACTTGGGTTATTGTTCAACAGGAGAAAGAGTTGCAGACAAATTAAAAGAAAGAATACCAAACACACTTCTGCTCACCTCACTTGTTATATTTTTAACTTGGATAACAGGTATTCCACTTGGTATCCTTGCTGCAATAAAATGGAAAACTCCGCTTGATAGAATACTTACAGTATTAACAAGTATCGGAATGGCAATTCCATCATTTTTCTTTGCAATTTTACTTTTAATCTTTGCCGTAAAATCAGGACTTTTCCCTGTCGGCGGACTTACAAGTTATGATTTTGCAGAAATGAACTTTTCAGGTCAAGTTTTTGATATAGCAAAACACTTAGTTTTACCAACAACAGTTTTATTCACAATTTCTCTTGCAGGATTGCAAAGACAAATGCGTGCAAATTTACTTGATGTACTTGATAGCGATTATATAAAATTTGCAAGAGCAAAAGGACTTTCTGAATTTAAAGTAATATATAAACACGCACTAAGAAACGCACTAAACCCATTAATCACACTTCTTGGGTTTGAATTTGCATCTCTTTTAAGCGGAGCAGCTTTAACAGAATATGTTTTTCAATATCCTGGACTTGGAAGATTAATTCTTGAAGCTGTTTTAAAATCAGATATAAATTTAGTTATGGCATCTTTGATGATGGGTGCAATTATGCTTGTAATAGGGAACTTACTTGCAGATATAATGCTTATTATCACTGATCCAAGAATAAGGGTAAAAACATAACCAATGGAAATTTTAAAAGGAATACTTAAAGATAAATTTGCAACTATTGCATTGATAATACTAACACTTATCTATGCAACATTGCTTTTTGCTGATTTTATCGCACCTTATTCTAAAAATTTTTCTGACAGAACAATTTCTTATGCTCCACCATCAGTTATTTTTACAATTGACCAAAATGGCAAATTCTCAAGACCTTACACATACAACTACAAAAGAGAATTTGACCAAGACTCTATGTCAGTAGAATACAAACTGGATAAATCAAAAAAATATTACATAAAATTTTTCACCAATGCAGAACCATATAAATTCTTGGGTATAATTCCTTGCAATATCCACTTATTCGGAACAGAAAAAGGTGGAAGAATTTGTTTGCTTGGAACAGACATAAACGGACGTGATGTATTTTCAAGACTATTCTTTGGTGGAAGAATATCAATGACAATAGGTTTTCTGGCTTTGTTTGTTTTATTTCCAATTGGTTTATTATATGGTGGAATTTCAGGTTATTTTGGCGGAAAAACAGACGCAATAATGATGAGATTTGCAGAAGCAATTATGTCTATACCAAGTTTTTACCTTTTGATAATACTTGCAGCAATTTTACCATCTAATATGACAAGTGTTCAACGATTTATTTTAATAGTAATAATACTTGCATTAATTGGCTGGGCAGGATTTGCAAGAGTTATCAGAGGTATGGTTTTGTCAATAAAAACACAAGAATTTGTGCAAGCCGCAGAATCAATTGGAGCTTCAAAATTCAGAATTATAACAAAACATATTTTGCCTCAAACAACAAGTTACATAATAATTGCAATGACGTTAAGTGTTCCATCTTATATTCTTTCAGAATCAGGTTTGAGCTTTTTGGGACTTGGTATTCAACAACCTGACGCAAGTTGGGGGAACATGTTAAAAGAAGCACAAGAATACATCAATATTCTATATAGACCTTGGCTTTTAACTCCCGGATTTTTAATTTTTATTGCTGTTCTTTGTTTTAATTTACTTGGAGATACACTAAGAGATATTTTAGATCCAAAAAACAATAACAGATAAAAACTTATTCAACTATTTGATATATTGTAATAGACAAAAATAGGTGCTAAACTTAGTGTAAAATAAGGAGAATAGCATTGCCACTTTCATTTGATATTACAATTTTAATAAGATTTATACTTGCAGTTGTGCTAGGCGCAACAATTGGACTTGAAAGAGAACTAACAAACAAATATGCTGGACTTAGAACAAATATTCTAGTTTGTTTAGGCTCTTGCGTATTTACAATTCTTTCAATATACGCATTCCCTCTTGCCGCCGATAGTGTTCACCCACAAGCATTTGGTGACCCTGCCAGAATTGCAGCTCAAATACTTACAGGTATCGGTTTTATCGGTGGGGGTACAGTGCTAAGACACGGAGCTTCTGTGTATGGACTTACAACAGCAGCAACTTTATGGATTGTGGCAGCAATTGGTATGGCTTGCGGAACAGGTATGATTGCACTTGCAATAGGCGCAACTATCGTATGCGTTTTAGTTTTGGTTGCAATAAGAACTGTTGAAAAAAACTTTCTTAAACAAAGCACTAAAAACACAAAAAACATTCAAATTTCAGTTATTTGTGAAGAAAAAAATGCCGAAAATGTTCACTCTTATTTAATAACATCTGTTGGAACATTACAAAAAATTTCCAAAAAAATTATGGAAAACAATGAATATGAAATTTCAGCAAGCATTATTGCTTCTTCTGATATAGACATAAATGAAATTTACAGAAAAATACAAAAAATAGATGGTGCTGGAACTGTTTCAGTACAGGAAAATTATGAATAAACAAACCATAATAGGATATTTAAAAACAATATTATTTTCATTTCTATTTGCCTTAATAACGACAATAGGCATAGTTGCTTATACTCTTAACACAATAAGCATTGAAGAACATATCAGAGCTCAACAAGAAGAAGAAAAAATTGATAATGAAACTCTAGAAATAATGATTGCTAAAAGTGAATATTTAAAATCATTAAAACCTGGTTCATACTCAATAAGTTTAAAACTTGCTTTGCTATATGAATTAAAAGGTGATATGAAAACAGCAGAAGAAGAATACAAATCTGCTATCAACAAAGCTCCTTATCACGAATTTAAGCCTAAATTTGAATTCTCAAAATTCTTAATCAATAATAAACGTTACACAGAAGCAGAAGCCGTAATGGATGGCATTGGGGAAAAACCAAAAACAAAACTTATCACATACAAAGGCGAAATATTCGAATCTCTTGGTGATAAATATTTTGAACAAAACAAATTTGATTTAGCTCAACAAAAATACTGCAAATCAAAAGTATATTTTGGAACACTACACAAAAACAAAAATGTAAAAACGCTTAACGAAAAAATCGCATCTTCTCTGGTTTATCTTGCAGAGGATAAAGTTAAACAAAATAAAACAGACGAAGCAATTGAACATTTGCGTGATGCACAAAAACTTATCAATGCACCACTTATAAAATATCAATTAGCAATTTTGTTAATCGCCAAAGATCCTGTAAAATCTTGCAAATACTTTGATGAAGTTTTCAAAGAAGCCCCTGAATTAATAAATTACAAAGAATATTTGGCTCTATTAACAGGCTTATCTGAATATGAAGAATTAAAAGAAAACTACGTTCAAGCTGATTTATATAAATTTAAAATCAAAAAAATTAAAGATTACTATATCGAAAACATTGTAAAACTATCTGATTTCAATGTTGATACTGCTGTCGGTAGAATCAGAACAAACAGAATACTTAGAACTTACAAAATTGATTTCATATTCAGATTTAAAAACGCATCTTTGCTAGAAATGAAAAATGTTTATCTTCAATTCAAATTCAAAGATGGCGACAATGTTTTGTTTGAAGAAAACAGACAAGTTGTAACTCCTAACAACATTTTAGAACCAGGAGCTGCAATTGATTACATTCAACTTTCTTCACCAAGAAAACATTACAAACAAACTCCTCAAGAAATCAAAGTTGAAATATATGCTTCTAAACAATTTGATGCATATAAGATTTTGTTGAAAGAAATTTATATTGTAAGAAGTAAGAAAAAACACAGAACATTTATTGAAAAATTGTTCCTAAAACATATTTATCCGTATCTTGGATTATAACTTTTTGAATAGTATTTTTTAAAGACTCATCTTTTGAATCTATTAAAATCGGAATATAATTTTCTGAAACACCTTTCAAAAAGTCTGTTGTTTTGTCACGTTTTTTTTCAATCATAACATTTAAAATTTTACCTTTATTATTTTTCAAAAATTCGGAATATTTTTCATTTGAAAGTTCTTTTATAATATCTGCTCTGCGATTTTTTTCAGCATCTAAAACTTGATTTTCCATACTTGCAGCAATAGTATTCTTTCTTTTTGAATATGGAAATGTATGAATTTTTATCAATCCTGATTTTTTCAAATTAGACAAAGTTTCTTCAAAATCTTCTTCTGTTTCATTTGGAAACCCTGCAATTATATCTGCGCCAATAAAAGCATTTTCAAATTTACTTGTAATTTTTTCTATCAAAGCCATAGCATCTTGCGCGGTGTTTTTTCTATTCATATTTTTCAATGTTTTATCGCACAAAGACTGCAAAGAAAGATGAAAATGCGGACAGAATTTTTTAGATTTACTTAAAAAGTTTAAAAATTCATCATTTATTTCTAATGGATTTAAAGAGCCTAATCTATATCTTTCAATATTTGTATTCGCCTCAATTTCTTTTAACAAATCAAGCAGATTTTTTTCAACACCATTTTCTACTCTTTTCCACTGACCAATATTAATTCCAGTAAGTACAATTTCTTTAAACCCAGCTTCTTCAAAAATTTTTATTTGTTTCAATAAAAAAGGAATTGAAGCTGAACGACTTTTCCCTCTTGCAAGACAAATTGTACAATACGTACATCTGTTATCACATCCGTCTTGTATTTTTAAATTCGCACGCGTTTTTGACAAATCATGCAACAATACTTCAGTAAAAGTATCTTGGGTCATAATATCAGAAACTTTTGATTGTTTTTCTGGCAAAAAAGATAAAATATTCAACTTGTCATCATTACCTAAAACAATATCAATATAATCTTCTTTTAATAAATTTTCTTTTTCCAGTTGAGCAACACAGCCTGTCAAAACAGTTGTTATACTAGGGTTTTTGTGTTTTGCATGACGTAAAATATACAAAGCTTCGTTATCAGATTTATGAGTAACAGAACAAGAATTTAAAATAAAAATATCTGCATCTTCGATTTTTTTTACATTTTCATAATCAGAATTGACCAATTTTTCAGTAATCAACGCACCTTCCAATTGATTAGATTTACAACCCATATTTTGTATAACAAATTTTTGCATATTATTCCGACTTACCTGTTTTTTACCTTTTTATTTTCTATTGATTATATACGCATAGTCAAGTTTTTATGATAATATGTAAAGAAGAAAGAAACAAGAGGTTTTACGAAAATGAAAATTACTTACTATCCACAAAATATCTGTTGCGCACAAATAAATTTAGAAATTGAAGATAACAAAATTGTTTCAACTGAATTTATTGGCGGTTGTCCTGGAAACCATTTAGGAATTGCAAGCCTCGTAAAAGGAATGGAAATTGATGAAGTAATAAAAAGACTTCAAGGAATAACTTGTGGCGATAAAACTTCAAGCTGCCCTGACCAACTTGCTCAATGCCTAATTGAATATAAAACAAAAATTATGGCATAAAATAACACTAAAATTTATACATTAAGATAATGAAACTTCTTTCTATTTAAGCAATTAATAATTAAAAAGAAAGGACTTATTTATGTTTTACAATGTCTTAAAAGCAAAAGAATTGGTTGATAATGACACACAAAAAACAACAGAAGCGAAGAGAAAAGCACCGTCCTGTATTGCAGAACGATAGGTGATGATC
>JAKSUT010000084.1 GCA_024408705.1 bacterium
GTTCGGGGAACTTTAATAAATCACTTTAGTTTGTTAAGTTTTTGTTACAATTGTTGAAATTTTCTTAGAAAATATTAAAAACGTAGTGTGAAAAGTTGAAAATATACTTACATCTCAACCAAATAGAGGATATTTAAAAAAAATGTTAAATTTAGCTAATAAAAAAACGATATTTTTAAGAGAAGGGTAGGTAGATTATGGCAAATTTTTTTGATAGTTTTTCAAAAGTTTCTTTAAATGGTCAAATACAAAAAGATAAAATTATAGGTAGTTTTGGTTCTATGCCAAGATTAGACGAAACTCAATCTGTAAAAACAAGTTCTTTTAAAGATACAATGAACAATATTTCTGATGCCCTAAATAAAGATATGAACGCTCCAGATGAAATGATGCGTAAAGTTATGAATGGTGAAGACGGCGTAGATATTCACGATGTAATGACTGCGATGGCAAAAGCTGAATTGAGTGTGAGCGTTGCAACTCAAATTTCTTCAAAAGTCATACAATCGTATGAGAAAATAATGCAGATATCGGTGTAAACTATTATTGATGTATTGTGCGAATTTTTGTATTTGCCGATACAAATAACAGGGGAACTTGAGCAAACACTGTAAAGTGTTGCCAATTAAGAGGTAGATATCGAAAAATGGATTTTAAGAAAATCTTAGAAAATAAACCAATGTTATACGGCATCATCGGTGCAATAGTATTAGTTCTTATTTTGAGTATTACTATTGGAGTTGTTGCTACTTCACATTCTGACGGTGGTAATGGTGTTGTAAAAGAGAAAAAAATAAAAGAACCGCTAGATTTATTAACTACTGACAACATTGGTAAGGCTATTGAAATTCAAGCATTACTTGCAAGACAAGGTATTGAAGCGCAAAGAAGAATTGATGGTACAAAATCAACAATTTATTTGCAAAATTATACTCCATCTCAAAGAGATGAAGCATATTTAGCTATTGTAAAAAGTGGTTTGGTAGATCAAAATATCGGACTTGAGATTTTTGATAAAGGTGATTTTACTTCAACAAAAGAAGATAAAAGAATAAGATTAGCAAGAGCAATCAATGGTGAACTTTCAAGATTAATCAGAAAAATTCCTCCAATTGAAAATGCTTCTGTATTTATTTCTATTCCTGAACAATCAATGTTTACAACAATGCAAAAACCAGTAACAGCGACTGTTCAAATAACTATTCCAAGTGGTGATAAACTAGATGCATTGAAAGTAAAAGCAATTACAAATTTATTGTTAGGTAGTATTTCAGGTTTGGAAGCTGAAAATATTTCTATAACAGATACAAACGGTAATGTTTACTCAAGCATTATTGATTCTGGTGATGAAATGACTGAAAAGTCAAAAGAAAATGACAAATATATGCAACAAAAAATTAATGCACAATTAGACAAATTAATTGGCAAAGGTAATTATGTTGTTACAGTATCTACATTTTTACGTCAATCACCAATAGAAACATCAAGCATAAATTATGACCCAAACAGAAAAACATCTGTAACAGAACAAGTATTTAAAGAAGGTTTAGGTGACAGATCCGCAGGCACTTCAACTGGAAATGCCGCAGGTGGTGCTGTCAGCGTATCTCTTCCAAGAGGTGTTCAAGGTTATGGTGGAGGTATGGGTTCTGGTTCTTCTTCTCAAAACAGAAATTATGAAAGATCAGCCGTAGAAACTCAATATGGTGTTTCAAAAACTCAAACTAACGAATATACAAAAGCAGGTGCGATAGAAGAAGTGTCTGTTGCAGTTACTCTTGAAAAGAAATCTTTGCCACCTGAAACAACTTTAGATGAATTAAAAGAATTAATTGCAAACGCTGCAGGTCCAAAGGTTGATGTAGATAATGTGACAATAGCTTTAGCAGATACGGTAGAACCATATTTAGCAGGTGATAAACCAGCTAATTTGCCAGTGCCAAATGAAACAGGTAATCCTTGGTGGTTAGCAGTTGCAGCAATTGTAATCGGTTTGACTGGAGGTTTGAAATATTTGTCAGGCAGAATTAAAGCTTCTCAAGAAAAACAAAAAGAAGTGTTAATGCATTTAGAAGAAAAAGCACATGCTCAAGAACAACAAATCAGAGATGTAAACTTGAAAGCTGCGGAATTGATTGAAAAACAAAATCAAATGGCACAAGGTTTGTTGGAACAAAAACAACGAATAGAAGTTCCTGTTGATAATTCATTAACAGAAGCTATTGAAGATATTTCAGCAGATATTAATGAAGCTGACGAAGAAGAAGTTGGCGAAAAAATTAAGAGCTGGATTGAAAAAGCATAAAATAAATATTTTTAATGAATAAGAATATAAAAATTTACAGGGTAGAGGTTAAATTATAAAAATATGGCGATAGAAGGTTTTGATTATAAAGGTTTTGCTACTGAGCTTGCAACTCAGGCAAGAGAATTAATACCAAAAGATTTTCAAGAGTTTCATGTTAATTATGTTTTGAATACAATTCAAAATTTTTCAACAATGTGTGGAGAATCAATAAATAATGATACAGCATTGAATTTCAATGTAGATCAAGCAATGTTGATTACTCAAATTATCGCAGAATGGTCTTTCCACAAATCAATCGACCTTATCCGTTCAGGTGTTTTGCCTGAATATTGGGATGGGGTTATGCAAAAAATCGCGTTTACTATTTTTGAAGTTGCAAAACAAGCGATTTTAAAAGGTGTAAATCAAGATGAAATTTTAAAAGTTGTTGAACACCATGTTAAAAAGGCTTATGAAAAAGCAATTACAGACTTAAAAAATCGTGGTGTAATTGATGATGGTACTTTGCAAACAGCATTAGGTCAGTCAAACATTGATGCGATGATGCAAACAATGCAAGCAGAAGCTCAAGCGCAACAACTTCAAAATCCGGATAGTAATTCAAGCAAACTTTTGAAACTTGCGTCTTTGGCTTTGTTATTAAAGCAAATTAAACAAGATAAAGTTCAAACAATATTGAATAAATTTAATCAAGAAGATGCTCAAATGGTTATTCAATATATGCAAATGGATGATTTGGACAAAAAAGTTGATACCGGTATAGCTGTAAAATGTTTGAAAGAAATAAAAGGAAATTTGCCTGAGCCAAAACATTTAAGTCCGCAAAAAGTTCTTGCAAGAGTAAATGCGTTGCTTAGTTCAGTAGATAAATCAAAAATGGACAGAATAATTTCAAAAGAACGTTCAAAAGTAAAAGAATTTATTGCAAAAGCAAAAGAAGGTGAATATATAGAAATGACACCTAAAATTACTAATATAATTATTCAACACTTAGAAGAAAGTGCTGCCGTATGATAATCAAGAAAAAAACAGACAAAATAAACCAAGAACAAGTAGAGGAAAAACAAGTTTCTGAAACTGAAGAACAAAGTTTGGAAAGTGAAATTTTATCTTCAGAAAATATAAATTTGTTTGATTTGGATAATATTGAGTTTTCTCAGCGTCAAGAAAGACGTAGAGGTGACAGACGCAGAGGCTATCGAAGAATTGATGATAGAAATCTCGTATCTCGTGCGCAAGAAGAAGCTATGACAATAAAAGAAAACGCAAAAAAAGAAGGTTATGAAGCCGGTTTGCAACAAGCACAAGCAGATGTTTCAGAACTTAAATCTATTATTAATAATTTTGTAGATGCAAAAGAAGAAGTTTTTGAAAGAATTGCTCCTGATTTACTTGAAATAAGTGTTGAAATAGCAAAGAAAATCGTTAAAAAAGAAATTGATGAAGACCCTCAATTGCTTTTAAACAGTATTCTTGAGGTTTTAAAAACTTTATCTCCGGAAGAATCAAAAATTACAATTATAGTTAATCCATCACAAGTTGAACTTGCAAAAATTGCAGTGCCTGAAATTACAAACGAATTAGGCTTGCATGCAAGATTGACAATAAATTCAGACGATACCATAGAAATAGGAGGTTGTATAATTCAGACAAGTAACGGCATCGTAGATGCTACAATTAATACACAATTAGAAATTGTAAAAGAAGCGTTTAAAGGAATGTAGTAAATGGCAGCACCACAACAAGGAAATCCTACAAGTGAAATTCTTTTGGCAGGTTTTGTACTAACTTTGGTATTAATCCTGTTAATTGAAATGCCTAACTGGGTTATAAATTTTTCAATAAGTTTGAATATAACCCTTGGTATTGTGTTGCTTATGATTTCTCTGTACGTGCAAAAGCCACTTGAACTTGCGTCTTTTCCTTCTATTATTTTGCTAGGTACAATGTTCAGACTTGTTTTGTCTATTGCTTCAACACGTTTGATTTTGTCAAAAGGTGAAGCTGGTGAAGTAATTCATTCATTCGGAACATTCGTAACTGGTGGTAATATGGTTGTTGGTGGTGTAATTTTCTTAATTATTACAATTGTTCAGTTTTTGGTAATTACAAAAGGTGCTGAACGTATCGCCGAAGTTTCTGCAAGGTTCGCCTTAGATGCGATGCCAGGTAAACAAATGACGATTGATGCGGATTTTAACGCAGGTTTAATATCTCCGGAAGAAGCGGTTAAAAAACGTGAAGACTTACAAAGAGAATCAAACTTATTCGGTTCTATGGATGGTGCGATGAAGTTTGTAAAGGGAGATACTATCGCAGGTATTATCATTGTTGTTATCAATATTATCGGGGGTTTATGTATCGGTTGTTTGATGAATGGTATGCCTGTTGCAGATGCGGTTTCAAAATATACTATCTTAACAATCGGTGATGGTTTGGCTTCTCAATTACCATCTCTATTGATGTCTATTGCAGCCGGTGTAATTATGACTCGTTCTTCTGCTGCAAGCAGTTCATTGGGTGCTGATTTGACAAGTCAAATTATGAGCAAACCTTATAGTTTGTTCTTGGCAGGCGCATTTTTAGCATTGATTACGATAACAAGTGGCTTTACAGGTTTACCTTGGGCTCCGTTCTTGTTATTTACTGCAATAATGTTTGTTGCTGGCTTCTCTGTTCTTGTTAATGCTGATGTTCAATCACAACTTGGTCAATTGGAAAGTGTAAAACAAAATATGCAAGACTTGGTAAATCCAAACAGAATGTACGAAAGATTGGGTGTGGATATATTGAGTTTGCAAGTTGGTTCAGGTTTGTTGTGTATAGCTGATCCTGACCAAGATGGTCAATTATTGGCTAAGATTGCAGCTTTAAGACAACGTACTACTGATGAATTAGGTTATATTATTCCAAATATAAGAATTATGGACTCTTCTGCTTTAGAAGCTGAAGAATACATGATTTCAATTCGTGGTAATACAGTTGCAACAGGTTTTGTTTATCCTGGAAAATACATGGTTATTGCTGATCAATGGGATGCTGTTAGAAAAACAGTTCCTGATGATGCGATTATCGGTGTTGATCCAACATATCAAACTCAAGCATATTGGATTTCTGAAGATGATGCAAAACAAACAAGAGAAGTTACAGCTGTTAGCGCAACAGATGTTATCATTACTCACTTACAAGAATCAGTTAGAAAATACGTTGATGACGTAATGACAAAAACTGACGTCTTGAAATTGATGGAACTTGTACGTTCTCAAGACCCTACGCTTGTTAATGACTTAGTTCCTGTTATTCTTTCAACAAGTGATTTGAGAAAGATATTTGTGAATTTGATTAGAGAAAAAGTTTCTGTCAAAGATATTATATTTATCTTTGAAAGATTATGCGATTATGCAAGATTTTCAAAAGAACCTGATATTTTGTCAGAAAGGTTGAGAGCTGCATTAGGTCGTCAAATTTGTTTATCAAATGTTCAGTCTGATAAAACTTTGTATGCTTTGACACTTTCTCCTGAATGGGAAAAGATTTTAGACGACAGTTGTCAAAGAACTGAGCTTGGTACAATGTTCTTGTTAAATCCAATGCAAGTTCAAGAATTGATTGAAAATACTGCAACAACATTGATGACTGCACACCAAAATATTGGTAGACAGCCTGTAATTTTATGTTCTCCAAGAATAAGACTTCCTTTATTCCAATTGTTAGAACGTCATATTCCAACAATTGTTGTAATTTCTTATTCTGAATTGATAACAGATATTAAGGTTGAAGCAGTTGATACTATTGGTGAAAACATGGGTTCTTATGAGATTGAACAATAATGAAAAAGTTTCTGTTATTTTTAATTAAAATATATCAAATGATTTCTAAATATACCCCTGCGGTGTGTAGATTTGAGCCGACTTGTTCTGAATATACAAGACAAGCGATAGAAAAATATGGCGCATTAAAAGGTTTGTGGCTTGGTGCAAAACGCATTTGCAAATGTCATCCTTTTCACCCTGGGGGATATGACCCTTTGGAATGAAGTTAATAAGTTTCAATTTGAATATTTGCAATTTCAATGTCATCATAATCTATGTGTGAAGTTTGAAGAGCGTTTCTTCCTGTTTTGATTGTTATTTGATTATCTGCATTTTGTTTTATTATGTTATTTGGAATACGTATTCTTTGACCGTCGCCATTGAGTTGAATTTCTGCAATTTTTTGTCCATTAAAATATACTTGTGGTGGCGTTGCATAAGTTGAAGTAATTTTGTTTTGTCCCATTTGTCTTGCAAGTAGTGTGTCTATACCGATTATAGAACCAATTGTTAAATAAGCTTTTTTCCCTTGTTCAATAGTATCGATTTTAACTGTTTTTGAATAAAATGGCCCAACACTTTCTATTTTAAATTCTCCTGCATTTGCTGAAGTGTCAGAAAAATTATTATCACCTAAGTGAAATAGATTTTGTTCGATAATTATATCTTTAGGTGTTGATTTTTCTATACCAACGATTATAGGTTTTGACAAATCTTCTTTTGCAAGTGTCATTGTAAAAGGCTTGTAACCTGCTTTTTCTATTGCAAGAACAGTTTGCCCATTTATGTTTGCATTAAGATTGAATGTTCCGTCTGCGGCAGTGTAGGTTGTGTAATTTTCTAAAGGTAGTGATATTTTTGCGTTAGCGATTGGAGTGTTTGAAGAAGATTCTACTAATTTGTTTGATTTTAATAAATGTTCTTTTTCTACTCCACCCTGCATAACAGAAGCAAAAGCAAAAGATTGTAAAGAAAATAATATTAAAGAAAGTGTAATAAATTTTTGCATGATAAACCTCTTTTCACGATAATAATTTGAAAAAAGAGCTTTTTTTGAAATCATCAGAAGAATAAATTTTAAGAATAAATAAAAACTATTTGTAATTTGAATTGTTTTTGATAGAATATAAGTACGTTCATTGAAAAGATACTAAATATGCCGATGTGATGAAATTGGTAGACGTGCTAGACTCAAAATCTTGTGGGGTTTACGCCCCGTGCCGGTTCGACTCCGGCCATCGGCA
>JAKSUT010000085.1 GCA_024408705.1 bacterium
CTACCATTTTTCATTCTTTATCAATTAAACTTTTTTCATTCATAATAATGTTTTTATAAGATATAAAATAAAGGGAAAAAAATAACTTAATTTTTATTTATATATATTTAAAAAAATATATAATTAAAAGACAAAAAGCGAGGACTTATACTTTTTATAATTAGAAAATATGCAAAAACGTTTTAATGTATTTACACCTAGAGGAAGAGAATTAAAAGCCGCTTATAAGCAAGCTAAAATAGTTGATTCTCTAAAAGATAAATATAGAAAAATGTCAAATGAAGAACTTTCTTCAAGGACTGAATTTTTCTTATCTGAATTAAAAAGAGGTATTTCTTTAGATGAAATACTTCCTGAAGCTATGGCTACAGCTAGAGAAGCGATTTATCGTGTTCATGGACTTTATGCTTATTTTGTTCAAATAGTTGGAGCTATTATTATTCATAAAGGTAATTTAGCTGAAATGTATACTGGTGAAGGTAAAACCTTAACTATTATTTTAACTGCTTACTTAAATGCTTTAGAGAAAAAAGGTGTTCATATTGTAACTGTTAATGAATACCTAGTAAAACGTGATGCTCAATTTTGTGCTCAAGCTCTTAATCCATTAGGCATTACTGTTGGATATAACATTTCCGAAATGGATTCTACCCAAAAAAGGCACATGTTTGCTTGTGATATTACATACACAACAAACTCAGAACTTGGTTTTGACTACTTAAGAGATAACATGGTAAAAGAATACTCTGATAAAGTTATTAGAGAGTTAAATATGGCAATTATTGATGAAGTTGATTCTGTTTTGATTGATGAATCTAGAACACCACTGATTATTTCTGGTCAACCTAAAAAAGATGTTTCTCTTTATATAAATGTTGATAAATTTGTAAAAACATTAAAAGAAGAGGACTATATTATTGATGCTGAAACTAATACAATAGCTTTAAAAGATAGTGGAGTTGCTAAAGCACAAAATTGATATAAATTAAAAAATTTATACAATATTGAAAACTCTGATTTAGTTCATAAAATAAGAAATGCCTTAATGGCAAACTATGTTTTTAGATATGGTGTTGAATATATTGTTAGAGATGGAAAAATTTTATTAGTTGACCACTTTACAGGACGTATTCTAGAAGGACGTAGTTATAACGCTGGTTTGCATCAAGCAATTCAAGCTAAAGAAATGGTTAAAATTGATCCTGAAAATGTAATTGTTGCCACAATCACCTATCAAGCTTTTTTTAGACTTTATAAAAAATTATCTGGAGTTACTGGTACAGCTCTAACTGAAGCAGAAGAATTTATTAATATTTATAACATGATTGTCGTTCCTGTTCCAACTAATAAAAAAGTTATTCGAAAAGACCTAACTGATTATGTATTTGAAACAAAAACATCCAAATGAGCCCATGTTGCTGCAGAAATTGAAAGATTACACACAAAAGGTCAACCAGTATTGGTTGGTACTGCATCAGTAGAAGATTCAGAAGAATTAGCAGCTTTATTAAAAAACAAAGGTCTTAAATTTGAATTACTTAATGCTAAGAATCATGCTAGAGAAGCTGAAATTGTTGCTTTAGCAGGGCAAAGAGGACAAATTACGATATCAACAAATATGGCTGGTCGTGGAACTGATATTAAATTAGGTCCAGGTGTAAAAGAATTAGGGGGTTTATTTGTTATAGGAACAAATAGACATGAATCTAGACGTGTTGATAATCAATTATGTGGTAGATCAGGACGTCAAGGTGATCCGGGGATGACAAGATTTTTTATTTCACTTGAAGATCCACTATTTAAACGTTTTATTGATGATAAAGAAGAAAAAGCAACTCAAAAAGTTAATGATGACACTTTCTATGATTCATGATTCTTTAATAGAACTATTAAAAACCTTCAAAAAAAGGTTGAAGGACTCAACTATGATGTTAGAAAAAATCTAACAGATTATGATGTTGTTTTGTCAAATCAAAGAGAAGTTGTATATAAACAACGTGACCAAATTCTTCAAAACGAACGTAACATTCCTATTATTAGAAATATGGCAAACAAAGTTGCTTCGGATATTGTTCATTTATTTCAAAACAAAGAAAACCCTAATTATGTGGATGCTGAAAAATTAGCCACTTCTCTTAACACTAAACTATTAGGTTTTGATGCTATTGAACCAAGTTTGTTTGAAAAACAACCAATTCAAAATGTTGTTGCTCTAACAACAAGAATTGTTTGAGCTAGTGTTGAAACAAGAATTGCTAGCTATGACCAAGCCCAAATCCAAAGAGTTTTGCGTAGCGTTATTATTCAAAACTTTGATTCTGAATGAACAACGCACCTAGATGTTATGTCTAAAATACGTGAAGGTGTGACATTAAGATCTTTAGAACAAAAATCACCATTAAATATTTATGTTGAAGAAGCTGATAAACATTTTGAAATACTTAAAAAGAATGTAGCCCACAAAGTAATTATTTCAATTCATAGATTATATATTCCAAAAATTGCTGGTGTTTTACTAGAGAGATTGCATGAAAGTAAATTAATTTCTGATACACATTACAATGAATTAAAAACAAAACTATCAACTGAAGCAAACAAAAATATTAGAATAAATTTTGCTGATTTAATTAAAAATAGACCAAACGCTTCTAAAGGAACACCATGAGCAGCACAAGAAAAATTACTAAAAGCTCAACAAGAAGCCGCTAAAACAGGTGGTAGAGTTAAAATGGTTGTAAATCAAACACCTAACGGAAAACAAGATGTTGATTTTAAAGTTGTTCCTCCTTCTAATGAAGAAAAATTAAAACCTACAGCAACTGCAACTGAAAAACAACCACAACAAGAAAAACCATTTGATCTTAAAAAAATAAAAGAAGACTCAGAAACTCTTTTAAAATTAATACCAGAATCTGAAGAAAAAAAGAATTTAGGTAGATATATTGATTTTCTTAATGATGTAATTAAAGACCCTAAAAAAATTGATATAGATAAAGTCTTGAAAATGTGTAAAGAGGCACGTGAAGCTGGCGAAAAATATTTAGAAAATATTGAGAAACCAAAAGAAGATAAAAAATAGTTATTATGAAAGTTCATTCGCCCAATGCAAAATTTGAATTAACAACAGAAATGACTCCTAAAGGTGATCAACAACAAGCAATAGATAAACTTGTTGCGAATTTAAAAAAAGGTGTAAAACATCAAGTTTTATTGGGTGCTACTGGAACAGGCAAAACCTTTACTATTGCCAATGTTATTGCTAAAACACAAAAGAAAACGTTAGTAATTGTTCATAACAAAACATTAGCAGGTCAACTATATTCAGAATTTAAAGAATTATTTAAAAATAATAAAGTAGAGTATTATATTTCTTACTTTGATTTTTATCAACCTGAAGCATATCTTCCAACTTCTGATACATACATTGAAAAGTCATCCAAAGTAAATCAAGAGATTGAAATGTTAAGATTATCAACAATTCAATCATTAGCAACAGAAGAAAAGGTAATAGTTATTGCTTCAGTTGCAGCAATTTATCCAGCTGTTGATCCTAAAGTTTTTAATCAATTTAGAATTATTTTGAATACTAATGGAACATATAACTTGAAGCAACTTCAATATGATCTTGTAAGAATGGCATACAAAAGAAATGATATTGAATTGCAACCTGGGACATTCAAAGTTAAGGGTGATGTTGTTGAAATAATGGAAGGATCTAACGATCAAGAAAAGATAAGAATATCTTTTTTTGGCAATGAGATAGAACAAATCGCAAAAATAAATGTTTTAAATAATACTGTTAAAGAAGTTTGAAAAACATATGTAATCTATCCAGCAAATGAATATGTTGCAGACAGTTCAAGATTTGATCAATCATTAGATAATATCAAAAAAGAATTAAAACAAAGACAAACATATTTTAAAAAACAAAATAAACTTGTTGAATTACAAAGAATTACAGAAAGAACGAACAGAGATGTAGAAACTTTAGCAGAAACCGGTTTTTGTCCTGGTGTTGAAAATTATGCAATGCATCTTGAACTTAGAAAGCCAGGTTCCACGCCATATACAATTTTTGATTATTTAGGTGAAGATTGATTGTTAGTTATTGATGAAGCACACATGACTATTCCTCAAATTAGAGGAATGTATGAGGGAGATCGATCAAGAAAACAAACACTCGTTGACTATGGATTTAGATTACCTTCAGCATTAGATAATAGACCACTTAATTTTAAAGAATTTGAATTAAGAGTAAAACAAGCCATCTATGTTTCTGCCACACCTGCTGAATACGAAAGAAAGAAATCAAATCATTTAATTGTTGAACAAATTGTTAGACCAACAGGATTAGTTGATCCAATTATTGAAATTAAACCTACAAAAAATCAAATTTTAACATTGTGTGAAGAGTTAGACAAACAAATTGCTAAAAAAGAAAGAACAATTATTACAGTTTTAACTATTAAAATGGCTGAAAATTTAACTAAATTTTTAAAAGAAAAAAAATACAAAGTAGCTTATTTACATAATGAACTTAAAACATTAGAAAGAGACAAAGTAATTAATGCATTAAGAAGAGGAACATATGATGTTATAGTGGGCATAAATCTTTTAAGAGAAGGCTTAGATGTTCCTGAGGTTTCGTGTGCAGTTATTTTTGATGCAGATAAACCAGGAATCTTTAGATCGAGAGATGCTTTGATTCAAACATTTGGAAGAACAGCAAGAAATAAAAATGCACATGTTATTTTGTTTGCTGACAATGCAAATGAAGCATTAATAGAAGCTATCAATGAAACAAATCGTAGAAGAAAGATTCAATTGGAATTTAATAAAAAACACCATATTATTCCTAAATCAATTGTCAAACCTATTAGAGATGACCTTCATGGAAAAGCTGAAGCCAAAGTTCTGGAAGCTATTTTCAATAAAAACGCAAAAGTTAATGAAAAATCAGGATCTAGAGCAATAAAAACACTTAAAAAGAAAATGCAGGAAGCAGCAAAAAATCAGGAATATGAACTTGCAGCACACTATCGAGATATGATTATTGATTTAGAAGCAAGAATTAAGTAATAAAAATAAAACTCTATTGAGTTTTATTTTTAAAATATAATATATTTAAATAAAATAGGAGAAAGAAAATATGAAAAAATCCCCAATACAAGTTTTTAGTGAAATTGGTAAACTAAGAACAGTGTTAGTTAAAAGGCCAGGAGAAGAATTATCACATATTACACCAGCAAATATGAACGATTTGTTATTCTCTGCCATTCTTGATTGAAAAAAAGCCGGAAAAGAACATGATGAATTTTGTAAATTGCTTAGAGAAAATGGAGTAGATGTAGTTTATCTAGAAGATTTATTAGTTGAAACATTTACATCAGTTGATGAAAAAACACAAATAGCATTCATTAAGCAATTTATTGATGAAGCTGATATAAAAGATTCAAACATAAGAAAACAATGTTTTGATTATTTAAAACGAAGAAGTGTTAGAGGAATGCTTGATGCAATGATCAAAGGAATTACAAAGTTTGAACTAGGTATTAGTCACGAAAGAGATTTATTAGTTACTCAACCAATGCCAAACCTTTACTTTACAAGAGACAATTTCTCATCAGTTGGTTATGGTGTTGTTTTATCTAAAATGAAATATAAAACAAGACAAAGAGAAACATTATTTTCTAGATTTATTTTTAAATGTCACCCTAAATACAAAAAAACACCAATATATTTTGATGGTGGCACATCCAAAACAACAGTTGAAGGTGGAGATATCTTCCTTTATAATGAACACACATTAGTAATAGGTGTTTCTGATAGAACACAAAAAGAATCTATTATTCAAATTGCTAAATCAATTAAGAAAAATTCTGGTGGTGTATTAAGAGAAAAAATTATTGCTATTAATGTTCCACATAAATGAAATTTAATGCATCTTGACACATGACTAACAAAAGTTGATGTTAATAAATTTCTATATTCTCCAAATATTGCCAATGCACTTAAATTTTGATTGATAGATTTATCTAAAGATAAAATTGAAATGATTGAACATGATACAACTCTTGAAGACTTGCTTGAATCAATTATAGGTGTAAGACCTGTAATGATTCCAGTAGCTGGTAATTATTCACAAGAACAAATTGATATTGAAACACATTTTGACGCAACTAATTTCTTGGTTATTAAACCAGGTTTAGTCATTGGATATGATAGAAATTATCGTACAATTCAAGCATTAAGAAATGCTGGTGTTGAAGTTTTAACTTTTAATGGTAACCAATTATCATTAGGAATGGGGTCAGCTAGATGTATGTCAATGCCACTATGAAGAGATGCTATTCCATTTAGTCAATTTGGCAATATGACTAAAATTCAAGAACAAAAACTAGGAAAAAGAGGAACAAGATAAATGAAAAAAGTTAATTTAAAAGGAAGAGACCTATTAAAAATGGCTGACTTCTCTGCTGATGAAATCAATTATTTAATTGATTTAGGTCTTGAAATGAAAAAAAACAGAGATACTAAAAAAGCCAAAAAATTGTCAAGTAAAAAACCAATAGTTATTATGTTTCAAAAAACATCTACAAGAACTCGTTGTAGTTTTGAAACCTCAGCATACGAATTAGGAGTAGGATGCACATTTTTAGATCCATCAAGTTCTCAATTTGGTAGAAAAGAATCTGTTGCTGATACTGCAAAAGTTCTTTCTAGATATTATCAAGGTATCGAATTTAGAGGTTTTAAGCAAAAAGATGTTGAGGATTTAGCAAAATACGCTTCTGTACCTGTATGAAATGGATTAACTGATTATGCTCACCCAACACAAATGATAGCTGATATGATGACTGTGAAAGAAAATTTCAAAAATTTAAAAGGACTAAAATTTGTTTTCTTAGGTGATGGTAGATTTAATATGTCCAATTCATTAATGGTTACATGTGCTAAATTAGGAATGCACTATGTATGCGTTGCTCCCAAAAAGTTTTGAGCGGATCCTAAACTAATTAATTATTGTAAAGGTATTTGTAAAAAAACCGGTGGATCAGTTGAATTTACAACTGACAAGCAAAAAGCTGTTAAACAAGCTAATGTTATTTATACTGACATTTGAGTATCTATGGGTGAACCTGTATCTGCTTGAAATGAAAGAATTAAATTGATGGGACCATATCAAGTTGATATGAAGACAATAAAATTAGCTTCTAAAAACAATAAAAAAGGTGTTATTTTCTTGCATTGTTTACC
>JAKSUT010000086.1 GCA_024408705.1 bacterium
CCTAAAATTCTTAAGCCATCACATGAAGAATGAGCTTTTTTAATAGCTTTTAATGAATCTAAAGAGATTTCATCAACTGGAAGTTTTTCCAATGAAGAAACATTTAGTTCAGCATATTTCAATTGGTTAATAACTTTAAAACCTTTCAATTTTGGTAATCTTCTGTAAGAAGGCATTTGACCACCTTCAAAACCTCTTTTTGAAGAAGCACCAGATCTTTGACCTTCACCATTATGACCACGGCAAGAAGTTTTACCATGTCCTGATGAACGACCACGACCTACTCTTTTTGATTTTGAAGTTGAACCTTCTGCAGGTTTTAAATCTTCTAATGTTATTGTCATTTTATAATCCTTTCTTAAATATACTAAAAATTAATTAGTCAACTACTTTAACCAAGTGAGGGATTTTGTTTACCATACCCATAATAACTGGAGTTTCTGAATGTTCTACTACTTGGTTCATTTTGCTTAAGCCTAATGCTTTAGCAACTTTTTTTTGTGCTTCTGAAGCACCAATCAAACTTTTTACAAGTTGAATTTTTATTTGTTTTGCTTTTGTTTTAGCCATTTTATTTTCCTTTTCTATAATTTGTACTCAAAAATTTTGAATTAAATTAATTTAAAATTTCAGCAATTGTTTTACCACGTTTTTTAGCAACGTCTTTGAACAATGTCAAGTTTTTCAAAGCATTCATTGTAGCATTAGCTGCGTTCAATGGAGATTTTGAACCTAATGATTTACACAAAATGTTTTCAACACCTGCAAGTTCAAGAACTTGACGAACTGCACCACCAGCGATAATCCCTGTACCTTGTGCAGCTGGTCTTAACATTACACAACCTGCGCCAGAACGTCCAACGATTGGATGTGGAATAGTTGTTTTGAAAACAGGTACTGTAATAAGATTTTTTCTACCATCAGCAACTGCTTTTTGAATAGCAATAATAACTTCAGCAGCTTTTGCACAACCTACACCAACTTGACCTTTTTGGTTTCCTACGATTACGATTGCACGGAAGCTTAATTTTTTACCACCTTTTACAACTTTTGTAACACGGCTGATTTGAACAACTCTTTCAATCCATTCTGATTGAGGTTTTTCTTCTTTAGCTTCAACTATTTTTTTTCTTCTGCCTCTACCTTTTTTTTCAGGTTTAGCTTCAGTTTCTGCTGTTTCAACTTCTTCAACAGTTTCAACTGTTTCTTCTTCGATTTTCTTTTCTAAGTTTTCTTCTTTCACTGTTATAACCTTTCTGTTTGGTAATAATACGTTTTTACTTTTTTATTCTCTTATGAGAAAAAATACCCGAAACAAAAACCAGCATGCATTAAAAACTAACATGCTATCGGCTATTCGGAATGTATTTTTCTTTCTGACAACTCAAATTTAATACAAAAATATTTATATTGCAAGCATTTGTTTACATTTTATAACTATAAAAATTTATGTCTGTTAATTTTATGTTAAAGTAAAAGAAAAAAGGAAATAAAATGACAGAAGTAAATGTTATAGGAGCAGGACTTGCAGGTAGTGAAGCAGCATTACAACTTGCAAAAAGAGGATTTAAAGTAAATTTATATGAAATGCGCCCACAAATTTCAACAGGCGCACACAAAACTGATAAATTTGCAGAATTTGTCTGCTCTAATTCACTTGGCTCATCAGACATAACAAATGCCTCAGGTCTATTAAAAAAAGAAATGGAATTATTAGGCGGAGAACTTATCAAAATAGCTTACGCAAACAAAGTTCCAGCAGGTGGCGCTCTTGCAATAGATAGAGAAGGGTTTTCAAAAAACGTAACTCAAATAATTGAAGAAAATCCAAACATAAATATAATCAGAGAAGAATTACAAAAAATTCCATCTACACCAACAATTATTGCATCAGGACCTTTAACAAGTTCTACACTTGCTGACTCAATAAAAGATTTTACGAAAAGTGAACATTTACACTTTTTTGATGCGATAGCACCAATCATTGAAAAAGATAGTATAAATTTTGACATTGCTTTTTATCAAAACAGATACAACAAACCATCAGAAGATGGGATTGCATATATAAATTGTCCAATGACAAAAGAACAATACGAAAAATTTTACAACGTTCTAATCAATGCAGAAAAAATCGAATTAAAAGAATTTGAAAAAGATGCAAAGTTCTTTGAATCTTGTCTGCCAATTGAAGTATTAGCATCAAGAGATATCGATGCTCTTAGATTTGGACCAATGAAACCCGTTGGACTTGTTGATGACAGAACAGGACAAGAAAATTATGCCGTTGTTCAACTTAGACAAGATAATGCCGCAAAAACTTTATATAACCTTGTAGGTTTTCAAACAAATTTAAAATGGGGTTGTCAAAAAGAACTTTTGCAAAGTATCCCTGCTCTTGAAAACGTAAACATTGTAAGATACGGAGTTATGCACAGAAACACATTCATAAATAGTCCAATGATTTTAAATCCGACACTACAAACAAAAAACAGAAAAGATTTATTTTTTGCAGGTCAAATAACAGGAACAGAAGGTTACACAGAATCAATCGCTGACGGATTGCTTGCAGGTATAAATATGGCACATTATTTAAACAATGAGCCATTAACAACACTTCCTACAACAACAATGTTAGGCGCGCTATTAAATTACATAACTAATGACACGCACAAAAAATTTCAACCAATAAATTCTAACTGGGGAATTATTGATAAAATTGAATTACCTAAAAAAGAACGTAAAAACAAAAAACTAAAAGGCGAACTACTTTCAGCACGTTCTATTGAAGTTTTAAAAAAATTAAAATTTTAGTTCAACAATATGCAAATGTTGATATGAATAACTATTCAAAACATTTTCTTTTTTAGGAAGTTTTATAAAAATATTATTCGGAATACCCAAATACGAATGTTCATATTTGAACATCAAACTTTTAATTATTGAATAATCCTCATTCAAATACAAAATATCATAATGTTGTTTATCATTTAAATAAAACACAATATTTATCCCTTCAATCATTGGAGAATAAATCACCATTGGTATTTCAGGATGCTTTGCGAATTCATTTTTTGATGTAAATTGCAAATACAAATTTTCTATATGTGCAACAAATGGAAATCTATCCTTTTCAAGACATTTTATCTGAGTTTCATAACTTTCAATGCTTTTAGCACAAAATAAATTCATCAACAAAATAACAATCACAAAAGACATAACAAAATATCTTTTTTTGTCATAAATTTTTGAAACACTATAAGGAATAAAAATACTCAAAATCGGCAAAAAAGGAGATATATAGCGCAAAATCTTATATGGCGACATAATCAAAATAATACACATTACAAAAAATGTAATCGGAATAATCAAATATTCTGAACTTAAAAGTTTTTTATCAACATCAAAAAATTTATTACAATAAAACAAAGCAATAACGATTGGCACATAAAACACATAATTCAAAAGAGTTAAAATTCCACCTCTCAAAGAGCCATATATATTAAGCAATAACATTTTGCCTACAAACAAATTGTCAATTTCAGAAAGTCTTTCTTCTGAAGTAACAAAATTAAAATAGCCATTATAAAAAACAAGAACAAGAATTAAAGAAACTAAAATAGCCACAAGATAAGCCATTATGTTTTTATAAACTTTTTTCTGAATTGTAAAAAACAATAATACGCAACCCAAAGCCGCAAGATAAATCGCCACAAAATATCCGCTTAAAAAGCTAATTGCAAAAACAAAAGATAATTCAACAATATTTTTTACTGTAAAAATATTTTCTTTTGCATAAGTCTTTTTTAAATAAAAAACAAAATAATAAGCTAAAAATATTACAGCAAAAGTTTGCAATTCATAAGGACGAACAAAAATTCCGATAGAAACAGATGCCGTAGTTAAAAAAGCTGAAATAAGACCTAAATTGACTATACTTTTATCTTCAAAAAGTAATTGCAATAATTTATACATAAAGAAGAATTCAAATATAAAAATAAACAAATTTAAAATAAAACCTGTTTTTATAATATTTTTCAAGTCCATACAATCAGAAAAATATGAAATCAAACGATACCCAACATAATACATATTTGGATGTGCTAAATCACCATTATTATTCTTATGAAGCACTTTCAAATCTTGTTTTAAATCAGAAATAGATGAACTATTTTTATCTATAAACAAATTTTTTATATAATCACCGGAACCAAAAATCAAACCACTTTCCGTGTTTATCCAACCATAATCACTACAATTTGAAATAGCAGAAGTAAAAAGTTCATCAATATGAATACCTTGTCTTTGTTTAACATAAAAACCTCTTGCAAAAACGACCAAGACAAAAATTAGCAACGGAAAAATCAAATATTTTTTAGAAACCAAAAGTTCTCTCACTTTAAAAACTCCAAACTAATTTCTTTCTCTTACAACATACAATGGTCTTGATTTAGCTTCAATATATGTTTTTGACAAATATTTTATCACTATTGAAAAACAAAACATTTGAGCCGCTGCAAAAAAAGCAGAGAACAATAACAACAGACAAGTAAAAAGTAACTTTTGTCCAAAATAGTGATTGTAAATCAACATAAATAACAAAAAAGTGAAAGCCAAAAGAAAAAAGATAATTCCTAATGAAGATACCAAGAAAAATGGTAATGAAGAAAAATCCCAAATCGCATCGATTCCATATTTAAGCAAAGACATAAAAGACCATTTTGTTTCACCATTCAACCTTTTTATATTTTCATATTCTAAATATTTTGTTTTAAACCCTACCCAAGCAAAAATACCTTTTGAAAATCTATTTTTTTCATTCAATTTCAATATTGAATTAACCATATTCCTATTCATAATTCTAAAATCACGAACACCATCTAAAATATCAACAGAAAAAAACTTTTCAGCAATTTTATAAAAAATTCTTGCAAAATAAGAACGAACTAAAGGCTCGCCTTTTCGAGATATTCTTCTAACACCAATACAATCATAACAAGAAGAAACAATCATTCCATACATTTCAGGAATCATATTCAAAGGGTCTTGCATATCAACATCTGCAACAATGACGTAATCACCTTTTGAAAATTCAAGACCAGCAGCGATTGCGGCATCTTTCCCAAAATTTCTTGAAAGTGAAACATATTTCAAAGAACTATTTTTCAGAGCAAGATTTTTTATTTCTGTCAAAGATGAATCCGTTGAACCATCATCAACAAAGATAACTTCATAATCATTCATACATAAATTATTTAAAATATTTGATAAAACCGAAAAAATTTTACTTATATTTTCAAATTCATTATATGTAGGAATAACAACTGAAATTTTCATAACAAAATTACTCTACAGTTACAGATTTTGCCAAGTTTCTAGGTTGATCTACATCTTTTCCTAAAAATTCCGCAATGTAATATGCCATTAATTGTAGTGGAATTACTGAAATTATCGGAGAAAGAACTTCTGAAACTTCAGGAATTCTAATGATAAAATCAAATAAATCATCTAATTTTGGATCATCTGAATCTGTTAATGCGATCAAATTAGCATTTCTTGCTTTTGATTCTTCTGCGTTAGAAAGAATTTTTTCGTAAACTGAACCTTTCATCAAAATTGCAAGAACAGGCATTGTTTCATCTAACATAGCAATCGGACCATGTTTTAATTCACCTGCTGCATAACCTGTCGCATTAATATAACTAATTTCTTTTAATTTCAAAGCACCTTCTAATGATGTTGCAAGGTTTATACCTCTTGCGATATAAATGAAATCTTTATATCTTGAATAATGTTTTGCACATCTTTGAATAATTTCTTTATGAGCAAGAATTTGTTCTATTTTTTGAGGCAATATAACTAATTCTTTCTTCAAATTCTTAGAAAATACTTGTGAAATACTTTCTTTAACTTCACCCATATAAATTGCAAGTAAGTAGAATGAAATAAGTTGAGCAACATAAGATTTTGTTGCAGCAACAGAAACTTCAATACCAGCATTTACAGGGATTAAACTATCAGCAAATCTTGCCATAGTAGAATCTGGTCTATTTGTAATAATCAATATATGAGAACCACGTTCTTTAGATTGTTTGATTGCTGTAATAGTATCTGCGGTTTCACCTGATTGAGAAACACCTATAACAAGTGTTTTTTCATCAGTAACAGTTTTTCTGTAAATATATTCACTTGAGGCTTCAACATCAACTGGAATACCACAAAATTCTTCAATCAAATATTTACCAACCATTGCGGCATGCAAAGATGTTCCACAAGCAATAATTTGAATTCTATTTAATTTTTTCAAATCTGCTTTTGTAAGATTTACTTCGCTTAAATTGATTGGTTCATCAGTGTTAAATAATTTACCACTCAAAACATTTCTTATAACATCTGGTTGTTCGTGAATTTCTTTTAACATGAAATGTTTAAAGCCCATTTTACTAAGAGCCACTGGTTCCCAAGGTAACATTTCAATTTTTGAAGAAATTTTATTATTATCAATATCAATCAAGTCCATATTTTCACGAGTCAAAGTTACAATTTCATTGTCGTTCAAATACATTGCTTTTTTAGTATATTCAATAATTGCAGGAACGTCAGATGCGACAAAATATTCACCTTCTCCAATACCAACTAAAAGTGGTGCATTTCTTTTTGTAGCAACCAAAACGTTCGGATTATCTTGGTGCATAATACACAAAGCATAAGCACCATCAATTTCTTTTGTAGCTTGTCTTACAGCTTCTGTTAAATTTTGCAATTTGCCATAATGATAAGCAACTAAGTGTGCAACTGTTTCTGTATCAGTTTGAGAACGGAATTTACAACCTCTTTTTTCTAAATCAGCTCTCAATTCTTTGTAATTTTCAATAATACCATTATGAACAATAACAAGTTTTCCACAATTACACGTATGAGGGTGAGCATTAACAGTAGTTGGAGCACCATGTGTTGCCCAACGAATATGTCCAATCCCCAAAGTTGAAGAAGCAGTTTCAGAAACATGTTTTTGCATTAAATCATCAAGATTTTGCAATTTACCTTCTGCTTTATAAACTTTTATCTCTTTGCCACTATGAACTGCGATACCTGATGAATCATATCCACGATATTCTAATTTTCTCAAACCGCTTGTCAAGATTTCTACTACTGATCTTGAGCCGATATATCCAACAATTCCACACATATTATTTAATTCCTCATTTGACTA
>JAKSUT010000087.1 GCA_024408705.1 bacterium
AAATCAACAAATTTATTACAAGGAGTTAAGAAGTATTACTTAATTATCCTAAATAGTTAGCCATAGATGCTGCAATATTCATTTTTCCAGCATATCTATTTGCGTCAGAATAACTGCTTCTTTTGATTTTTACCATTATTTCAGAGTCTTCAAATACGCTAACTGCTTCATAGTAGTCTCTTTTTGAGTTAGGATTTGTTGCTAATTGTTTTTCAAGTGAAGTCATTTTTTCGGCTGCGTTTGCATTTTCTGCCTTTGCAAGTTCATAAGCAATTCTTTTTTCTTCTTTTTCATTGTTTGCGTTTTCGGCAATTTCATAAACACTATTTAGTATTTCTTTCGCTTTATTTTCGCATTCTTGCTCGTTTGTTATTCCTTGATTATATAATTTTTCTTTTATTTTTTCGATATTAAAGTTAAACATTTTTATCCTCAAATTAGTTTGCAAAATCAAAGATTGAAGTCATCATATCTGCTGAATTTTTCATTGTGTTATACCAAGATGTAGTTGTTGAAAGATGTGATTTTGCGATATTGTAATCAATTTCTTCATCTGACAAGTTTTGTACTTTTCCGCCTTTTGCTCTGATGTTATCTTGGTATGCGTTAAAAATATTTTTTTTGTCTTCAAAATTTGCTTGTGCTTCAACGTATTTTGCGAAAGCTCTTTCTTTTCTTTCGTTCATATCATCAAAAACACTTGTTTGATATTTTTCGATTTCTTTTTGTATATTTTCTTTTTCTTCTTCTGATTTAGCAGACATAAGTGCATTTTTTAATTCGTTGCATTTGCTAGAATCAACATTGTTAATTGAAAAATTAAACATTTATATCTCCTAATTCATCTCTCGTACTTTTATAAAGTATTTTTTGATAAAAAAATTGCCTTTTTATGATAAAATTTATAAAGATTTTTTAATATTTGAGGTTTCTATGATAAAAAGATATTCACGAAAAGAAATGGACGATATTTGGAATTTGGAAAACAAATTCAATACATACCTAAAAGTTGAACTTGCAGTTTGTAGAGCATATTCAAAACTTGGAAAAATTTCAAAAGAAGATTTAGAACAAATTGAAAAAAGAGCTTCTTTTTCAGTTGCAAGAATTGATGAAATAGAAAAAGAGGTTAATCATGATGTAATTGCTTTTTTAACCAACGTAAATGAGAGTCTAGGTGAAGACTTAGCGAAATATATGCATGTTGGTTTAACAAGTTCTGATGTTATTGACACTGCATTAGCTTTGCAAATTCAAAGTGCAGGAAAAATAATCAAAGAAGATTTATCAAATCTAATTGTTTCAATAAAGGCGCTTGCCGAAAAACACGCAGATACAGTTTGTATCGGTCGTTCACATGGTGTGCATGCTGAGGTTATGACATTCAAGGTTAAACTTCTTTCTTGGATAGACGCTTTTGAAAGAGTAAAAAGACATTTCGAATATGCGTTAGATGAAATTAGAGTAGGTCAAATTTCAGGTCCTGTAGGAACTTATTCAAATATTTCTCCTGAAATAGAAAAAATCACGTGTGAAATTTTGAATTTGCGACCTGCAAGAATTTCAACACAAATTATAGCAAGAGATTTGCACGCTTTCTTTTTGCAATCTTTAGCTATGATAGGTGCAATTATTGAACAATATGCGACAGAAATAAGACATTTACAAAGAACAGAAGTTTTAGAAGTGGAAGAGGGTTTTGCAAAAAATCAAAAGGGTTCTTCTGCTATGCCTCATAAGAAAAACCCTGTTTCTTGTGAAAATTTGTGTGGGTTATCAAGAATAGTAAAAGCTAATGCACAAGCGGCAATGGAAAATATTTGTTTGTGGCATGAAAGAGATATTTCTCATAGCTCAACAGAAAGAATAATTTTCCCTGATAGTACTATTTTAATAGATTACATGTTGAACAGATTTAAAAATGTTGTTGATAATCTTGTTGTAAATGAAAAAAACATGGAAAAAAATACAAAGCTTTATGGCGGCATAATTTATTCCCAAAAAGTGATGTTAAAACTTATTGAAAAAGGGATTAAACGCGAAGAAGCATATCGAATAGTTCAATCAAACGCTCTTGATGCTTTTGATAATAATGGAAGTTTTGTTGAAAATTTAAAAGCAGATAAAAATGTTTTAAATCTGATGTCAAATGAAGAAATTGATGAATGTTTTGATATGTCAGATTATTTGAAAAATATAGAAGAAATTTACAAAAGATTTTAAATACTTGATTATTAATGTCTATTGTGGTTTGATATAGTTGAGGGTATCCTCTTATGCCCTTTCAAGTACGTTAAGACTAAGCGGCGAGTCTTAAATTGTAGAAAAAATAAAGAAGGAAAATTTAAAATGTTAAAAATCAGACTAAAAAGATTAGGAGCTAAAAAATCTCCTGCATACAGAATTATCGTAATCAACTCAACAACAAAAAGAGAAGGTAAACCTATCCAAGAACTTGGTTACTATAATCCTAAAACTAAAGTTATGAAATTCGATAAAGCATCTGCTCTTGAATGGATTTCAAAAGGTGCTCAACCAACTGATACAGTAAAATATCTAATTGATAACTGTAAAGAAGATGGATCTTTAGATTATAAGAAAAAAGAAGAAAAGAAACTTTCTAAAAAAGCTCAAGCAAAAGCACAAGCAGAAGCTGAAGCAAAAGCAGCTGAAGAAGCTGCAGCAGCAGAAGCACCTGCTGAAGAAGCTCCAGCAGAAGAAGCAGCTCCTGAAGCATAGAAGTTTTTTAAAAAGCATAAAAAAAGAGCGACTTGATTTTTTCAAGTCGCTCTTTTTTGTTTTGGGGGATATTTATTATTTTACAGAAATTATACATTCGTAAATTTTATCAATTTTTTCTTTCATATCGCTGAATTGTTCTTTTAAATCTTTTACACTTGAAAGTGTTGCGAATTTTTCTTCTGCATCAGATAAAATTTCTCTGTGTTTTTTTTCTAATTGTTCAGGTGTAACGATAACTCTTTGTTGTATTAAAAACATCATTACTATCACTAAAACAGGAGCATATTGTATAAATATATTCATTAAATTACCTCTTTGTTATAAAGATATCGCCCAATAAAATTCTACTAAATAAGATGCTGCATCAAATGGGTGCATTAAAAATTTTAGTTCTTTTGAACTTTTAATTTGAGTATAAGATGGTAAATCTATTTTTGATGAGCCTTCTTGATATCTTAAATTGTAGATGTTGTATAAAAGTTTTTCGCATTTTTTATCTACAAAAAGTCGTCTTTCGCCGTTTGCAGAGTGAATCATTGAATTAAAAGCAATAATTCTATTTTTTATTGGAGGGTTGAATGGTTTTATTTTAATTTCTATATCTTCAAAACCAAAAGATTGAAGTTTCTTTTTTATAATTACATAGTTTGTGTATTCGCTTGTGCAACTTCTGTTATCTCCTGATGCGTCACCATTAATAATTATTTTTCCTTTGTGGTTTGGGTATCTGGAGAAAAATTCATCACAAGTTTTGGCAGTTGTGGTGTTTTCTAAAACGATTTCATCAAAAAAGAAAACTTTGTCTTCTGTTTTGTGTGCTAAAATCCAAGCCATCGGATCAACGTTGAAGTCGCAAGTTATGTGTAAATCCATATCTGGTTGGTATTTTATATTTTTTATGTTTTCATTAGAAAAATCTTTTACAACTAAACCTTTGTCATATTCGCCATTTTGCGCAAGAACAAAAATTCTGTAGTATTCATCATCATAGAGCTTTTTCATTTCTTCGCAAAAACCATCTGGAAGATAGATATTTTGTGTCGTTGGGGCTGAAATAAAACGATAATTTTCTTTTTTGTTTTCAATAAATGTTTTATAAATCCAACCTTTTCTTATTTCAGGGTTTGTATGTCCAAATATTCTGTATCTAAAATTTTTCCATTTTGGGTTGATGGATTGTCTCATTCTTCCAAGTAACATTTTAAACGTAGAATATGGAACGTCAGACATTTCTTCAATTTCTACAAAGCCTAAGTTTAATGATTTTAATTTGTTTGGTTCTTCAAAAGTTCTGAATAAAATTTCAGAGCCGTTTTTAAAAACAAGTTTTTGTAAACTCGAAATCCAAAAATAATCTTCACCTTCTTTTAAATTAAAATGTTCAAGATGTTCAAGATAACTTTGCAAAGTCGTATCTCTGACAAGGGTGTATGTTTGTGCGCCTACAAGTCCTCTAATACCTGCAAATTTTAAACATAAAAGAATGCCAAGCAAAGAACCTGAAAAAGTTTTTCCAGAACCAAAACCTCCTTGATATACAGCTACATCAAGTTGGTTTTGGTGGGGTATTTCTAAAAATTCTCTTTGCGATTTTAATAAATTGTACGACATTAATTTAAATCATTTCCTATCAAAAAGTTGTTTGCATTTTCAATACCATATTGTTCAAGTGCGAATTTAAAACATTCTAACCAATTAATTTGTGATGTAATGGCAGGGACATCAGCAAATGATTTTACAACTGCAAACAGTTCATTCAAGCGTGTTTTTCTCTCAAGTGTTGCTTTTCTATCTCCGTATCGATAAATGTAATTTGCATTTCTTATATTTTCATCAACTTCAATAAATAAAATTTTTCCTCTGTCTTTAACACTAATTATTTCTTTTCCAATTTTGAAGTTTGCAATAAGTTCTGCTGTTTTTTCGACCATTGGAATTATGATTTTTCTATTTATTGCATCTATGTACATATTCAATCTCGCGGCTTGACCTGAAACCGAATAGTTCAATTCTGTTGCAGTTCTAGCTTCTGTTTGTAGTTTTCCAGCCATATTATTAAATATTCCTGTTGCACTTTCTATTGTTGATTTAAAATATGTTAGAAAATCCCATCCTTGCATTGCTTTGTCAAAATTTAATGCTATTGGTGCTTGTGGCATCAAGGCAGCATCATATTCAATAATTTTTCCGGGTTTTACAACTTGTTCGCCTTTAAAACAACCTTTTGGTGCAAGATATGGCGGATTCATCATCAATGCAAGTGCATCAATTTGTTTGTTTAAAATTGTAGATGCAATGTTATTTAAGACAAGAGCAACTCTAAGTGGTGATATTCCTCTTCCGGTTGATGTGTTTTCAATTAAATTTGCATAAATAAATGGATTGATGATAAACGGGTTTGCTTCAAAGCGTATAATCTCTTTTCTTCCGGCTACTGTAATGAGCCAATTTTTAAGAATTTGTCCATTTGAAAGTTCTATATCACCCCAATATTCTAATATTTCAAGTTTTTTATTATTAGTTGCTTTGTCATCTTGTTTTTTATTTTTATCAGAAAGAATATCGTTTAGTGAAGTGATTTTTTCAGGAGTTAAATAAGCATTAGCCTTATTATTTTTTAAATCTTGTAAATCAATGTATGTTCTATAAATTTTTGGACAATTGTCAAAATTGTCATAATTATCTTTTTCAAAAACAAAATCTTCTGATTTTATATATTTAACCTTTGGGTTGTCATATACTACTTTTTTCTCAACAATAAAACCATCTTCTGTCGGTGCAACAAGTTGTTCTTCAATACTTTGCGCTCTCCTTGTTTGCTTTATTTTTGTTTCCCAACCAACAAATAAAGTGCTTTCGCCTGTTTCGACAAGTCCATCAATAACGTGTTCCAGTTCGTTTTCAAGTTTCATTTGTTCAAAAACATTTGTAAGCATTGCTTTTTGTCTGTTTGCAAATGCTTGTGCTTGGGGTGTTGAACCAGATACGTCAAACATTGCGTCAGGGTGTGAGTATAAGTTTTCACTGATGTGAGATTTTAATGTCTGCGCAAGTTCATAGATGTCTGGAAGTTCAATTTTTGAATTCCAACCTTTAATATTTGAGGTTGAATTTAAATAAATATTTTCTCTAATAAGTTTTATATCGTTGAGTTGTTCCAATCTTTTGTTATCTAATTTGTCAAATTTGTTTACGATTTTGTTTATAAGTTTTAATTCTTCTTCAGTTGAAAGTTCAACTGTTAAATCTTCTTCGGTTTTTTCAAATTTCATTTGCTTATTTCCTTTCATTAATTATTGAATAAATTTCTATATCTTGAGGTTTTCCGTTGCATATTGTTTCTGATCTCAAATATGCTTCTTTTTCAAATCCCAAATGTGCAAGTAGATTTTTTACTCTGAAATTTTCTTTATAAATAATTGCTTTTAATTTTTGGAGTTTTAGTTTTTTAAAGCAATATTTTATGAATTTCTTACCGCATTTTTTAGTTTCTATTCCCCAGTATTTTTTATTAAAACAGGTTGTGATTTCGGCAGAAAATAAATGCTTTTTATCTCCTACAAAATTTTCTAAATAAACAATTCCCAAAAATTCATCTTTATTGTTTAAAATAATCCAAAAATATCCGCTGCTTTTTTCGATTTGCGATAAGATAATCTCTACGAGGTCGTATTTTTGTGCAAAATCATCGTTTAAAAATTTTGTGTATGGTTTTACGCAAGAAATTATTTTGGGCAAAAATTCAATATTTTTGTAAATTTTCTTTTTTCTATTTAGTTTTACTTTTATAAATTTGAACATTTTACTTGACAATTTGGGTAATAGACGATAGAATTATTGACAACGAAAGGGTCTATAAAAATGGATACACAAGAAACTATTTTAGAACAATACAAAGGTTACATTGAGCAAAAAGAAAAGTTTGTAGATAGAAGCTTTATGACAAATAAATTCTATTTAGGATTTCTTTTTGTAATTATTATTGCAATGTTTTTTACAAGAGAATATTCTTTCGCATTTGGCATTACTTCAACAATGGTTTTAACTCTTGTTGGTATGTTGGTTTGTACAATGTGGTGGATTAATGTTGATGCTTACAACTTTTTAATTAAAATCAAATTTGGTGAAGTTATTGAAAAGTTAGAAGAACAATTACCAGTTCATCCATACAAAATGGAAATAAATGCTATTAATGATCGTAGAAAAAATAAAAAAGAATTTATTTTTTCAGATATTCAAAAAAGTTTGGCAATTTTAGTGTTTGTATTATTTTTTGTATTATTTATTAATGATTTATTGATTTTAG
>JAKSUT010000088.1 GCA_024408705.1 bacterium
GATAGAAGTAAAAAATTTAGTTAAAGAATTTGATGATAAAAGAGTTATTGATAATGTATCTTTTACTGTTAATGACGGCGAAGTTTTAGCAATAGTTGGTTTTAGTGGTTCAGGAAAAAGTACCATTTTGAAAATGATTTGTGATTTGCTTGAAAAAGATAGTGGCGAAATAAAGACTTCAAAAGGTGATATTGCAATGGTTTTTCAATATTCTGCCTTGTTTGACTCATTGAATGTATTTGATAATATTGCTTTTGCTTTGACAGAAAGAAAAGAATTTAGAAATAAATATAATCATAGTCAGTTGAAAGAAATTGTAGAGAAAAAATTAAAGCTTGTTGGTTTGGAAGGGATAGAAAACAAATATCCTTCAGAACTTTCAGGTGGTATGCAAAAAAGGGTAAGTTTTGCGCGTGCGATAGTTACAGAACCAAAAACAATTTTGTACGATGAGCCGACAGCGGGGCTTGATCCTATTTCTTCAACTTTGATTGAAGATTATATTGTTACATTAAAAAAAGAAACTAACGCTGCATCAATTGTTGTTACTCACCAAATGTCAACAATTGAAAGAACGGCAGATAAAGTCATAATGTTGTATCAAGGAAAAATTGTGTTTGAAGGTTCTCCACAAGAACTTTTAGTAACCGACAATCCTTATGCAAAACAATTTGTTAATGCTTCGATAGAAGGACCTATGAAGATGTTGGCAGAATAAATTTTTTTTGATATTATAATTATTATATTGGAGACAGAGGTAAAATGAGATTTTCTTCATCATTTAAAGTTGGAATATTAACACTTGTAGGATTAATTATCCTATTATTTGCCGTTCTTTGGGTAAAAGGCAGATCTTTTTCTGCAGGAAATAGAATAGAAATTATATTCAAAGATGTAAATGGTATGCGCGCAGGCTCTGGTGTTCAAATGATGGGACTAAGAGTTGGTCAAGTAGAAGAAATTACTCCTGTAATTAATGGTGATAACAGTTATGTAAAACTAAAATTTGTAATAACTGAACCTGGAATTTCTGTTCCAAGAGCTTCTGTTTTTTCTATTCAACAATCAGGTTTAATTGGGGAACAATTCTTAGAAATTACTCCTCCAAAAACAAGAACTACTTACGTTACAGTAAGTGGTGATAATGAAATTTTATACAAAAATGATTCAGTTCAAATTATGTTGGATAAAAAATATTATGATGTAGGTAGAGTTAAATCTGTTCAAATTTTGTCAAAACAGTTAGTTCCACCTCTTTTACGTAATTTGATTACTACAAAATATGCTTATAAAGTTGATTATGTTGTAGATTTACCAGGGTTAATATTACCTGATATGATGAAAGGTAGTATTGTTGCTGGTTCAAAACATTCTAAGAAATTAAGAATTGCGATGTTGGATAATACAGTTTTGCCTTATCCTCATCAATCTTCACCTTATACAGTGATTGAACCAAGAAGAATTTCTGATTTTATGGATTTACAATATAAAGCGGCAGAATCTTTGACAGAAACAACATTGAAAGTTAATAGTTTATTGTCAGATGATGTAATTTTAGATTTGAAACAAAGTGTTCAAAATATTAATATCTTGACTGCTAAAGCATCTACAACTGTTGATAAAGCAGAAAAATTGTTAGACGCATCTAAGAAAGATATTGATGAAATGATGTTAATGGCAAGAAGTGTTACAGATAACTTTAACAAAATTTCTAATAATGTAAATGATATTATTGGTGATAAAAACTTCAAAACAACAATGGTTAATTCCGCTGATTCAATTGGTAAATTAGCAAATAATTTGAATAAAGTTTTGGATAAAACTGATGCAAATGCAATGGCAGCTGATTTACAAGCAACAATGAAAAACTTAAAAGATATTTCAACTTATGTTGCTAATATGACAAGAGATGAAAAATTACAATGTGAAATTGAAACAACAATAACTAATATAAATACAGCAATGAGTGATATTTCAAATGCGTTAGAACTTGTTAATAAAATGACACCAGCTCAAAAAACACAAATTCAAACAATTGTCGAAGACACTCAAGTTACAACTAAGAATTTGAGAAAATTCTCTGAAAAATTGAACAAACGATTCTTATTGTTCAGATTGATGTTCTAATATGAATATAAAAACAGAAATATCAAAAATTCATTATGATAAACAAGCTAAAGGTTTATTCTTTAGCTTGCTTAAATTCTTTTCAATTTTTTACGGAGTTGGAAGCGGGTTTAAAAATCTTTTGTATGATAATAAAATTTTGAAACCTAAAAAAGTAGATGCGTTTGTTATTTCAATAGGGAATTTGACAACAGGCGGAGTTGGGAAAACTCCAGTTGTTGCAAGTTTGGCAGAATATTTTTCATCCAAAGGTGAAAAAGTTGCGATTGTTTCAAGAGGTTATGGCGGTAAATTAAAAGGCGTAAATGTTATTTCAGATGGCGAAAATGTTTTTTTTGATGCAAAAATCTGCGGTGATGAACCAAATTGGCTTGCAAAAAATACAAAAGCCGTTGTAATAACTTCTTCTGTAAGGTATGAAGGTGCAAAGCTTGCCGTAGAAAAATATGGTGTAACAAAAATAATATTAGATGATGGTTTTCAACATAGAAAATTTTATAGAGATTTAGATATTGTTTTAGTTGATTCTGAAAAAGTTTTTGGAAATGAAAATTTGCTTCCGGCAGGACCTTTGAGAGAGGGGACAGAAGCATTTAAACGTGTGGATAAATTGGTTGTTGTAAGCAAAAATATAAATCATTCGCGTGCAGAAAAATTTGCAAGAGTAATGGGTAAAAAGTTGAAAATAGATACTTTTTTGTGCAAAACAGAACCGGCTTTTTCTTATAATATAAAAGATGAAAATGATAAGGCTTCAGTTGGAAATAAAATAGTTGCATTTAGTGCTATTGGACAACCGAAACAATTTTATAAATTTTTAGAAAATTATGAAATTACAAAAACTGTAGATTTTGATGATCATCATATTTATACGCAAGAAGATATAAATAATTTAGAAAAAATATGCGAAGAACAATGCGCAGAATTTTTAATCACAACTGAAAAAGACGCAGTTAAAATAAAAGATTTTGACTTTAATAAAAAGATTTATGCATTGAAATTAAAAACTGATTTAGATGTCGAAGGTTTGGTAAAATGAAAAATTCAGACATTAAACTTGTTGTAGAACGTCTAAAACAAGCAGATTTACCTCATACTGAATTTGTTGATTTAATGGAAAATTATAAAAATCCATTTTTAGTTTTGATTTCTTGTATATTGAGCTTGAGAACAAATGACAAAACCACTTATCCTGCGACTTTAAGAATGCTAAAACTGGGAAAAACTCCTCAGGAATTGGCAAAAGTTTCTGTTGAAGAATTGGAAAAAGCCATATATCCTGTTGGATTTTATAAAAATAAAGCTAAACAAATTATAGAAATTTCAAAATATTTGTGTGAAAATGAGATGCCACATACTATTGGAGATTTGTGTAAGTTCAATGGTGTAGGTAGAAAAACGGCAAATTTGGTTATGGCAAAAGGCTTTTGTGAACCTGCAATTTGTGTCGATGTTCATGTCCATAGAATTTCAAATAGATTAGGTTATGTAAAAACAAAATCTCCAGATGATACAGAGCTTGTCTTGAGAAAAAAATTACCGAAAGAATATTGGCTTGATATAAATACTTTATTAGTAACTTTCGGGCAAAATATATGTAAACCTCAAAAGCCAAATTGTGAAAAATGTATGATTTGTGAATTTTGTGATTTTTATAAAAATAATAAAAGAGTTTAAATATTAGACTTTGATTGTTTTTAAAAATAAATAATAATTAGAGGGTTAATAAAAGTTTACAAATCGATTAAAGTTAAATAATAAATAAACATTTGGGAGAGTATTGTTATTTCTTAATTGTGTTGCATTTTTTAAAAAACAATCAGAAGAGTTTTTTGAAGATTTTTTGCAAATCATTAATTTAATTGAGTTTTTAGGCTTGCTTTGTAAGATTTAACATGTATGATTAATTTACACTAGCGAATTTTGTGTCGAAAAGTGCCTAAAAATGTATAACAAAAAGGAAAGCCATGACGGCTTTTAAAAGGTAGAAAATGTCAAAAGATGTAATAGAAATTGAAGGAACAATCCTAGAGTCAATGCCAAATGCAATGTTCAGGGTAAAACTTGAAAATGACCATGAAATATTGGCTCACATATCAGGTAAAATCAGAAAAAATTTCATAAGAATTTTGCCTGGAGATAAGGTAAAGGTTGAAATGACACCTTATGACCTTACAAGAGGAAGAATAACCTTCAGATTAAAATAACAAAGAGTAGTTACAAAACATAAAATAAAGGAAAATGAAATGAAAGTAAGAAGTTCAGTAAAAAAGATTTGCGATAAATGCAAATGTATTAAAAGAAAAGGTAGAATCGCAGTTATTTGTGAAAACCCAAAACATAAACAAAGACAAGGTTAGTTTTTAGACTAACAACAAGCCGTAAAATCGGTTAAAACAAAAGTAATACTATAAAGAATAAAGGAAAAAGAAAAATGGCAAGATTAGCAGGGGTAGATTTACCTCGTAACAAAAAACTATCAATAGCTTTGACTTATATCTACGGAATAGGTCCTGCAAGAAGTAAAAAAATTCTTGAAGCTACAAAAATATCACCGGATTTAAGAACTGATGATTTAACAGATGATGATATTAAATTGTTGCGTAACGAATTGTCAAATTACTCAATCGAAGGTGATTTGAAACGTGAAGTTACAATGCACATCAAACGTTTACAAGAAATCAACTCATACAGAGGTTTGAGACACAAAAGAAAACTTCCTGTAAGAGGTCAAAGAACAAAAACAAATGCAAGAACTCGTCGTGGTAAAAAAGGTTTAGCTATTACTAAAAAGAAAACTGCTTAGTAGTTAAAAGTTGAATCAATTAAGATGAGAATTTATGAAGTTTAGATTAGAAATAATAAAAATAAAGGAATAAAAAAATGGCTAGACCAAAAACAACAAAGAAAAAAGAAAAGAAGAACGTATTGCAAGGTGTTGTTCATATTCAATCAACATTCAATAATACAATCGTAACTTCAACAGATACACAAGGTAATGCTATTGCTTGGGCAACAGCAGGTGCTATCGGTTTTAAAGGTGCTAGAAAAGGAACTCCATTCGCAGCACAATCAGCAGCTGAACAAGTTGCTAAAAAATCAATCGACCAAGGTATGAAAAAAGTAGAAGTTTATATCAAAGGTCCTGGTTCAGGTAGAGAAACAGCAATCAGAGCTATTCAAGCAGCTGGTTTGGAAATCACTCTTATCAAAGACGTAACTCCAATCCCTCACAATGGTTGCCGTCCACCTAAAAAACGTAGAGTATAGTGAGTTTAAAACTCAATTAGTTTATTAAAGTATTTACAAATAAAAAAATAAAGGAAAAAGAAAAATGGCAAGATATACAGGACCAACAAACAAATTATACCGTAATCACGGCGTAACTGATTTGTCAAACAGAAAAATTGTTGCTTCTTTGCGTCAAAACGCTTCAGGACAACATGGTGCAGTTAGAAAAAAACTTTCTGAATATGCACTTCACTTAAAAGAAAAACAAAAAATCAGATTAACTTATTTAGTATCTGAAAAACAATTTGCAAAATATTACAATGCAGCAGCTCGTAAAAAAGGTGTTACAGGTACTATTTTGTTACAAACTCTTGAATCAAGACTAGATAACGTATTGTTTAAAGCTGGTTTTGGTGTTACTCGTAAACAATCAAGACAAATTGTTAACCACGGACATATTTTAGTAAACGGTAATAAGGTTGATATTCCTTCTTACTTGCTAAAAGCCGGCGATGTTGTAACAATTAAAGCTAGAAGCGTTGATTTCATGAAATCAGTTCTTGAATTAATTGATATCCCTTGTTCTTCAGCTTGGTTAACTGTTGATAAAGATGCTTTGAAAATCACATTTGACAGAATCCCTGAAAGAGAAGAACTTGACCCTGAATTGAAAGAACAACTAGTTGTTGAATATTATTCAAAATAGTAAGTTCTAACAAAGGGTAGTAATTGTTAATTTTAATTAGGAGAAAATAAACATGGAATTAAAAATTAAAAACGTAGATACAACAACAAGTTCAGATGGTTCACAATATGGTAGATTTGTAATCGAACCTTTAGCAAAAGGTTTTGGTACTACAATTGGTAACGCATTAAGACGTGTATTGTTATCAAGTTTAGAAGGTACAGCAGTTACATCAGCTAGAATTGAAGGTATCACTCATGAATACACAGCAATTCCTGGTGTTTTAGAAGATGTAATTGACGTAATGTTAAATATGAAAGGTTTAGTTGTTAAAACTGAATCTAAAGAATCTCAAACATTGAGAATTGATATCGATAAACCAGGTGCAGTTTTGGCAAGCGATATTCAACTTCCTGCAGGTGTTAAAGTTGTAAACCCTGACTGGTTAATTTGTACAATCGCTGATGGTGGTAGCTTCCACGCTGAAATCACTATCGAAACTGGTAAAGGTTATGTAGCAAATGATGTTCCTCGTGATGCAAAAGCAGGTGCAGCAATTGATCTACTTCCTATCGATGCAACATTTATGCCAATCAAAAGAGTTAGCTATAATGTAGAACCTGCTCGTGTAGGTAATTCATTAGACTTCGATAAATTGACTCTTGAAATTTGGTCAAATGGTTCTATTGATGTTAATAATGCTTTGAGCAAAGCTTCAACTTTATTAATTGAACATTTTATGCAAATCGCATCATTAACAGGACAACCTCAAATTGCTCCAGTTCAACCAGCTGTAGTTAAAGAAGAAGTTGTTGTTGAACAAGCTCCTACAATTTCAATTGAAGAATTAGAATTGTCAGTAAGAGCTTACAATTGCTTAAAAAGAGCAAGCATCAATTCAATGGCTGAATTGTTGAAAAAATCAGAACATGATTTGTTAAACATTAAAAA
>JAKSUT010000089.1 GCA_024408705.1 bacterium
CTGCTTGAACTTTTACACCTTGCATTGTCAAATATTTTTGAAGTTTATTATCTTCATCAAGCTCAGGTGCAAGAGTAACGATTTTTATAAAATCATCTTCTACTTTTTTATAATTTTCAACCGTAGGTTTTAAAAACAAATTTTCATCATGGATACCTTTTTTTTGAGAATTTATAAAAATTCCTTCCAAATGTATTCCTAATATATCTGCCATATCAGGTGTTTGTTGAGATTTTGCCTCTTTTATAACTTCTATTTGCTTTTTAATATTTTCACAAGTATCAGTAACTAAAGTAGGGAAAAAACCGCCTATACCACAAGTCAAAAGTTTTTTTGATAACGACAAAAGTTCTTCTACCGTACAGTTAGCGAAATCAACACCGAAAACACCATGAAAATGTTGTTCAACAAGTAATGGAGATTTTTGATAATTTTCAATATGCAAATCGTTATTCATCAACTTCTATTCCTAAAAAGACTTTTTTTGCTTGTTCTCTATCATCAAAATGAATTGTTTTATCTTTCAAAATTTGATAATCTTCATGTCCTTTTCCAGCTATAACAATTACATCTTCTTTTGTAGAAATCAATTTTAAAAGTTCAATCGCTTTGCCTCTATCAACTTCTACGTGAACTTTTTCAGTATTGATTGATTTTAAACCAGCAAGAATATCTGTGATAATTTGTTGAGGTTCTTCACTTCTTGGATTATCAGAAGTAATAACAAGTTTATCAGACAATTCTTCAGCAATAGCACCCATTTTTGGTCGTTTTGTTGCATCTCTGTCGCCACCACAACCAAACAAGCAAACTAAATTTGAACCTTTTTGAGTAATTTCTCTTGCTGCTTTTAATATATTTTGCAAACCATCAGGAGTGTGAGCATAATCTACAATTACCAATGGTTTTTTAACTACTACTTCAAATCTTCCTGCAACACCTCTTGTTATTTGCAATGGTTTTATGCAAGAATCCAAATCAAAACCCATTGCCAAACCAGTTGAAATAGCAGCTAAAACATTATAAACACTAAACATACCATTCATGCTTAATTTTACATGTTGTGAGCCATATTCTTTTGTTTCACAATCAAATTCTGCACCATTCAATGCAAAATCAACATTTTTAGCCATGATATCTGCTTTATTTTTCACACCATAAGTAATTACTTTTACACCTTCTGGAACTACATCAATAAATCTTTTTGCGTATTTATCATCTGCATTAATTATGGCAAAAGAGCCTTCTTTCAACTTTCTAAACAAAATAGATTTTGCTTCAAAATAATTATCCATTGTAATGTGATAATCCAAATGGTCTTGTGTTAAATTTGTCAAAACCGCACCGCAATAAACACATCCGCCAACTCTGTTTTGTTCAAGAGCATGCGAACTAACTTCCATAATTACATTTTTAATACCTTGTTGTCCTATTCTTGATAACAAAGATTGTAATTCAGGAGCTTGCGGAGTTGTATGTTTTGCTTCTTTATACTCACTGTTAGAAGATAATTTATAACCCAAAGTTCCTATTAATGCACATTGTGAATTTTTAGATTCAAATATTTTTTGAACTAAATGGGTAACTGTTGTTTTACCATTTGTACCTGTAACGCCGATTAAGTTTAACAATTTTGAAGGTGAGCCATAAAATTTGTCTGCAATATCAGCTATTTGATGACGAGTAGATTCTACAACAACTTGTGGCAAATGAGTATCTAGCGGTTTTTCAACCATTATTGCTCTTGCACCGACTTCTACTGCTTTTTGAAAATATTCATGCCCGTCTGCATGTTCACCTTTTAAACAAACAAAAATATTACCTGATTTTGTTGTTTTTGAATTATAAGAAATTCCTGTTATATCAATATTTTTAAAATTAATCAATTCTTTATATTGCAAATTTTCAATCAATGTTTCTAATTTCATATAAACCACCTTTATTTTGTAAACTTATCTACTTTTAAATTCATCATTCTTGAAACTTGTGATGCAACTTCTCTAAACACAGGAGCTGCAACTGTACTTCCCCAAACGTCGTAACCACTTGCTGAATCGACAAGTACATATATCAAAACTTTTGGATTTGAAGCTGGTAGGTAACCAACAATTGAAGTATATAATTTGTTTGAATAACCACTTGCTTTTTCTTTTGGTTTCTTAGAAGTACCAGTTTTTGCAGCAACTAAATAATTATCAAGTTTTTCAGGTGCATCAGAATGTTCAACACTTGCCGTCAAAATTCTTGTTATTGTTCTTGCTGTTTCAGGGGACATAACTTGAACATATTTTATTTTCTTTGCTGCATCTTCTGGAGAATATTTTATAACGTGAGGAGTAACCCTTACGCCATTATTAGCCAACGCAGAAACTGCTGAAACCATTTGAATTGGAGTTACTGAAGCACCATAACCATAACCCATTGATGCTTGTGTCGCAACACCCCATTTTGACCAATGAGGAAGCAAGCCAACTGATTCCCCAGGTAAATCAATACCTGTTTTTGAACCTATACCGAATTTTTTAAGCATTGTATAAAATTCTGGAGCAGTCATTTTTTGAGCAACAGCAACAGAACCTACGTTACTTGAATGTGTAAACAAATATTCCATCGAAATAGAACCTGGGTATGGTCTTTTTTTGTAATCGTGGTTTTTAATTTCCCATTTACCAATTTTCATTTTACCGGTATCAAGAACTCTTGAATTTTCATTAATTTTTCCAAGAGCCATTGCAGATGCTACTGTTAAAGTTTTAAATGTTGAACCGGCAGGAAATACGTCTGTTAAAGTCCAATTTTTTATTTGAGTTTGAGTAGCTTTTCTAAAATTATTCGGATCATAATATGGGTAAACTGCATAAGCTAAAATCTCTCCATTATGTGGGTCCATAACAATAATAGTACCTCTCAAAGCATGTTTTTGAGAAATCATTTTATACAATTCTTGTTCGCAAATATGCTGAATTGCAGTATCAATTGTAAGTGTTAGTTCTTTCCCTTTCATTGGAGTAGTTGTTGCAACTGGGTCAGTTGAAACAGAATAAATAATATTTCCGTCAGGAGTTCTTTCTGCAGGAGTATTCTTTTCCACATGCTCCAATTGAGATTTAGCGGTAAGTTCAACACCTGATGCAATATCTGCATCAAAGTTATAATAACCTAAAATATGAGAAGCCATTGTTCCTTGCGGATAAATACGTCTGTTTTTCTTTCCTAAACTTATTTCACGCAAGCCTAACTGTCTTATAGATTTTGCCGTAACTCTATCAACATCTTTTTTCAAAGTTATAACGGCAGCTTTTTTTGTAAGTTTTTTCGCCAAAGTTGGAGTTGAAATTTTCAAATATGGAGCTAATATTCTTGCAAGTTCTTCAGGAGAATGGGCATAATCTGCCGGATGGGCATACACATCAAAAGTTGCTTTATCAGAAGCTAACTTAATACCATTTCTATCAAAAATATCACCACGCATAACAAAGTTTCTTAAACTTCTTTGCTTTTTAGCACGCAATCTATAATTCTTAAAATCAACAACTTGAAGCAAGAAAAGATAACCAATAAGCAAAACTGCAAATGCAACAAATGCAACTTGCCAACAACCTAATCTTTTATCAAAAGTAGAAATTCTTGATTTATTACTATTTGTAGAAACTCTGTTCATAATGCTAATTTTAGCACAATGAAACACGCATTGATACTTTTATTAAGAAATTTAATACCTTTTACAATTCAACGTCAAATACATCTTCTTTATAATAATTTTTCTTTTTAAACATTTTTTCGTTTTTCTTTTTAACTTTGTCAGACACATTTTTATAAGCATTATTTACAGAAACCTTCGCAACAGGTTTTCTTGTTTTTCTATCATAAAAAGTTAACCAGAATTTTCTTTTTACATTATCAACAGAAAAAGAAATTCTACCTGCAACTCTGTCACCTGGTTTGATTTGCTTGAATAACAAAGAAGTATCTCCAAATACAGATGGGTGGAAAATCGCATTATAATCGTTTATCAAAGCAAAATCAAAACTTGAAAAAGTCATATCTGTAAGATTTTTTATGGTCAATGACAATGTAATTGTATTCAATTCTCCAAACGGATCTTTTTCATAAACAATATTTGTAATATTTATGTCCAAATTAGGACATTTTAATTCATGTTGTAAAAACGCAGTGTGTTTATATGTTGGCAAAGGCATTTTTGTATTCAATTTAACCCTTATTTCATCCCCCGGAGAAATCAAAACATTTTTACCTTTTCTATACAAAGCTGCACCCAAACCAATCATTCCACCTATTGCTGCACCACCTGCAACAGTATAACCTTGAGATGCTATTGCAGCTTCTATTCCAAACATATTTAAAGCAACAATTCCACCTACAACACCACCTGCCGCAGTATAACCAACATCAGTTGCAATAATTTTTGTACCTGCTGCTAACGGATGTAATTTTGTAGACATTTTTCCTTCAATCGGAATTTCTCTACCATCAGGAGTAATTAAATAGTCAAAATCTAAATTTAAAGAACCATCTCTACCTAGTCTTTTTGCAGATGAAGCTTCGCTTATTCTTCCATGTGCAACTGTTCCGGCAGGAATAATTACACCATCTTTTCCTTCAACATCAGAGGTAACTTCTGCAAAAAACTCATCACCTTCTATTGAAAAACTTCCGTCTAAAACTTGTGAAACGGTCATTTTTATAACATCATTTTTTGTTCCTTTTCCTATTGTTTCAGTTTTACCTGTATACAACTCTTTTGACAACTCTTCTCTTTTATCAGTTTGTTCAATTCTACCTTTAAAGACATCTGTCGCAAAAGAAGGAAGAGCAAATACAAAATTTGCACAAAAAATAAATAATAAAAATTTTGAAATAAATTTTTTCAAAAATCTCCTCCACTAAACATTATACTCTTTTTATTTTTAATGACAATTTGTAAAAACTAAGCAGAAATTCAATAAATGAATTTCTGCTTTCACCCTACCTATTCCTGTATTAGCATATAAAACTTAAATATAATCTAATAAAGATACTTTACTTAATAAGCTTGAAGATAAGCTATAAGTAGCTTCAAGTGCTGTTTGAGCTGAAACAAGTTCTGTTAATGTTTGAGCCAAATCAGTATCTCTTAAACTTGATCTATATTCTTTTAATGTTAATTGAGTATTATCTAATTTATTTTTAGTAATATCCATTTGGTTAGCAACAGTTGCAAAATTTGTTCTTACTGACAAGCAAGTATTAAATGCATTATCTAAACCTTTTAAAGAGCCACTTATTGCAGCTGTATCATTAGTTTTTAATGAATTACTTAAATTTACCAATGTGTCAAATAGACCTGATGATTTTGAAGGATCAGCAGCATCATAAGAACCAAATATAACATCACCTGTTGTATTTATTGTCATTGAAATTCCATCTGAAACGGTTGCTTTTTGTTCGTAATCAGAAGTTTTTGGAGTACCATTGTATGTAATTGCTGTTATATTTCCATCTGCATCTCTTGTAACATCATAAGTTTTTACAGAAAGTTTTGCACCTGAAAACATATAATTACCATTATAATCAGTATTAGCAATACCAATTACGCTTTCTAAAATTGAATCAACTTGTGTTTTGATACCTGCCAAGTTTTCTTGAGAATAAGTACCATTTGCAGCTTGTGTAGCCAAGTCTGAAACTTTGTTTATCATATCACTTAATGATGCCAAAACATCATCTTGCATATTCAACTGTTGTTGAGCTGCTGCGATATTATCCATATAACCTTGTATTTGGCTTAATTGAGTATTTGTATTCAAAATATTTCTTGCCGCTTGAGCATTATCAGACAATGTTGAAACCTTAACACCAGAAGATGCTTGTTGAGTAAGTTTATTAAATTGAGCTTCTTGAGCTGTCATGTAATTCAACATTGATTTTGTTGTATTTATGTTAGTTGTTCTCATAATATTGCTTCACCTCTCAATTATTTTCCTAGTGTTACTAGAGTATCCATCAATTCGTTACATACTGAGAAAACTCTACTTGCGGCTTTGTATGCTTGTTGATATTTTAACATATCAGATAATTCTTCGTCTAGGTTTACGTTCTTTTCAGCTGACATTTTTTCTTCAACACTTGTCAAAACATTTGTTTGAGCTGCATCACGTGTATTTATATCTTCTATTGCAGTACCAATATTTCCAACAGTGCTTGATAAATAATTTTCAAATGTTTGGTTATTCAAATTCATATGCTTTGCAGAACGTGTATTCACCATCATATTTGCGTTTTCACTATTACCAATAGCATCTTCATAATCTGCTGGTGTTGGATATTTTGACAAATCTAATCTTGCAGCTGCAATTTTATACGGATCAGATACTAAAGCTTCATTAAGTTTAATATTACCAGCTTTGAAAGTTGTGCTGCCGTCAGAAGTTTTAAACATATCTTCTGTTGAAATTGTTAATTTCTGTCCAGTACCATCTAAACATAATGGAGTTGTGCCATCGCCTTTTGGATCACCTGTTTGAATTTCATTAAATACATCTGCAAATTCTGCTGCTAAAGCATCCATTTGTTCTCTGATTGTATTTATATTCAAAGTCGTGCTTCTTTGTGTAACATCAAGAATTGCGGCAATTGAACCTGTTTGAATTTTTGAAGTTACATCATCTACGATTTCAATACCTTCTGGATTATTAATAGAAATTCTTGTTGCAAGATTATCATTTGCGTCTAAATAATTTGTTGCTGCCAAGTAACCTTGAACTGTTTGACCTCTGACCAAGCAAGTATTTGCAACTCTTACATTTATTGAACCATTTGAATTTGTAGTAACTTGTA
>JAKSUT010000009.1 GCA_024408705.1 bacterium
TTAAAATTTTAATATGAGGGGTATGTTGTATTATGACAAAGTATATTTTTGTTACAGGTGGTGTTGTAAGTTCATTAGGTAAAGGTATAATTGCTGCTTCTTTAGGTAAATTGCTTACTGCAAGAGGCTATTCAGTTACTAACCAAAAATTTGACCCATATATAAACGTTGATCCTGGAACAATGAGTCCGTTTCAACATGGTGAAGTTTTTGTTACTGATGATGGTGCAGAAACTGACTTGGACTTAGGTCACTATGAAAGATTTACAGATACTTCTCTTGGTAAAATTAATAACGTAACTTCAGGTAGTATTTATCAAACTGTAATTAAAAAAGAGCGTAGAGGTGATTATTTGGGTGGTACAGTTCAAACGATTCCTCATATTACAAACGAAATTAAAGCAAGAATTAACCAAGCAACAGCTCAATTTAAACCAGATTTTCAAATTATTGAAATCGGTGGTACAGTTGGTGACATTGAAGGTTTGCCATTCATTGAAGCTATCAGACAGTTTAAAACTGAAGCAGGCTATGGTAATGCTATTTCTATTCATTGTACTTTGCTTCCATATTTGCCAACTTCAGGTGAATTAAAAACTAAACCTTCTCAACACAGTGTTATCACTTTAAGAAGTTATGGTTTGCAACCTGAAATATTGGTATGTAGAACTCAAAGAGCTATTCCAAAAGTTGAAAGAGAAAAATTAGCTTTGTTCTGCTCAGTTCCAAAAAATGCCGTTATTGAATGTCGTGATATGAAGAGTATCTATGAAGTTCCTCTTGCATTAGAAGAACAAGATATGGCAAAAGTTGTTTTAGAACGTTTGGGCATGGATGAAAAATCTCCAAATTTAAAATCTTGGGAAAAATTAGTTGATAGAATTAAAAATCCTGAAAAAACATTAAAAGTTGCAATAGCAGGTAAATATACAAAACTTTCAGATGCTTATATTTCTGTTGTTGAATCTTTGAAACACGCAGGTTATCAAAATAATGCAAAAATTGAAATTAAGTGGATTAATTCAGAAGAATGTGTAAGTTTTGATAATACTAAAAAATTATTAAAAGAAGTGGATGCTGTTGTTGTTCCAGGAGGCTTTGGCGTAAGAGGTATTGAAGGTAAATTGAATGTTATCAGATATGCAAGAGAAAACAATTTGCCGTTCTTAGGTCTTTGCTTAGGTATGCAATGTGCAGTTATTGAATATGCAAGAAATGTTTTAGGTTTGAAAGATGCAAATTCAACAGAATTTGATGAAAATACTCCAAATCCTGTTATTGATTTGATGCTAGAACAAAAGAATGTAAATGGTTATGGCGGAACAATGCGTTTGGGTCAATATGAATGTCAAGTTAAGAAAAATTCAAAAGCTCACAAAGCTTATGGCGCAACAAAAATCTTTGAACGTCATAGACATAGATATGAAGTTAATAATGAATACAGAGCTGCATTAGAAGAAAAAGGTTTGGTATTCTCAGGTTTATCTCCTGATAAAATGCTTGCTGAAATGGTTGAACTTCCAAATCTTGATTGGTTCGTGGCTTCTCAATTCCACCCTGAATTTAAATCAAGACCTGAAACTCCTCATCCATTATTTGCAGGTTTGATTGAAGCAGCTCTTAAAAAATCGAAAAAATAGTTTTTAAATATAGTTTGACACATAAAAAAGGATAAATTATGAATTCTACTAACCAAAGTTTGAAACCACTTACCACTGAAATAAACGATAACGGACATTTAGTTATAGGCGGTTGTGATTTAACTGAATTGGCAGATAAATATGGTACTCCTTTGTATGTTTTAGACGAAAAAACTTTAAGAACTATTTGTAAGGAATATAAAGAAGCTTTTTCAAAATATGAAAAAATCAATTTTTTATATGCTTCAAAAGCTATGATGAATTTGTCTGTTGCAAAAATTGTTGCATCAGAAGGATTTGGTTTCGATTGCGTTTCTGATGGCGAACTTTTTACAGTAAAATCGGCAGGTGTTGATATGTCAAAAGTTTTGTTGAATGGAAACAACAAATCAGTTGATGAATTAAATATGGCAATTGATTATGGTGTAGGACATATTTCTGTTGATAATTTCTTTGAATTATCTTTACTGAATGAACTTGCAGCTGCTAAAAATAAAACAGTTGATGTGTTACTTAGAATTACTCCAGGAATTGAATGTCATACTCATGAATATATTCAAACAGGACATTTAGATTCAAAATTTGGGTTTGATATGACACAAATTGATGAAGCAATTTCTTTAATTTGCGAACAATATAAAAATTTGAATTTAAAAGGGTTGCATGCTCATATTGGTTCTCAAATTTTTGAAACTAATGTGTATAATGATGAAATTGATATTTTGGTAAAAGAATTAGCAAGGATAAACGAAAAATATTCTTTGAACTTGTCTGAATTAAATATCGGTGGTGGTATTGGGGTGAAATATACAGAACAAGATAATCCTCCATCTGTTTTTGAATTTGCTGATGTTATTGTAGATTCTATCAACAAAAGTGTTGAAAAATATGGTATTGAATATCCTACAATTTACATTGAACCAGGAAGAAGTATTATTTCAACAGCTTGTGTTACTTTATATACAGTAGGAAGTTCAAAACAAGTTCCAAATGCAACAAAATACGTTGCGGTAAATGGTGGTATGGCAGATAATCCACGTCCAAGTTTATATCAAGCTGAATATTCTGTACAGGTTGCAAACAAAGCTGATTGGACTGCTTCTGAAAAAGTTACGGTTGCAGGTAGATATTGTGAATCCGGAGATATTTTAGTTAAAGATGTAAAACTTCCACAAGTTGAAGAAGGCGATATTTTGTGTGTTTTCAATACAGGTGCGTATAATTATTCAATGTCTAGTAATTATAATCGCGTATTAAAACCTGCAATGGTACTTGTAAAAAATTCACAATCTGCTATTATAGTAAAGAGAGAAACATTAGAAGATTTGATTTCTCATGATGTTTTAACTGAATAGATTGGATTTAAATGTTAAATAGCCTTTTAAATACATTTTACAATGAAGTTAATTCCTTAAGATTAGGTTTTTCTTGGGATGACGCTGTGGAATTATTTGTTATTGTTTTATTAGTGGCTATTGCTTATAAAAAACTTATAAAAAATACTCAATCAGAAAAATTGGTTAAAGGTGTAGTCTTTTTATTTTTTGCTTGGGTATTTAGTGAATTTTTGATTGTTGCAAAATTGCAAATTATTGGTATGTTTTTAAAGGCTTGTACTTGGTTGGTTACTTTAAGTTTGATTGTTGTATTCCAACCAGAATTAAGACGATTTTTGGGATATCTCGGACAACCAGGGTTTATAAATATTGGTTTTTGGAAACATAATAATTCGTCATCTGTTGCCAAAACAAATGATGTTATAAAAGAAATTGTTGAGGCTGCAAAATATTTGTCAAAAACACGTACAGGTGCATTGATAGTTTTCCAAAAAGATATTTCTGCAAATAATTATTATGATGTTGGTACAAAAATTAATGCTGACGTAAAAACAGAACTTATTTTGACAATTTTCCACCCTAATACACCATTACATGATGGTGCAATGGTAATTGATAATAATAGAATTTCATCATGCGGGGTTTTGTTACCATTAACAGAAGATCCTACATTAAGTTGGAAATACGGAACAAGACATAGAGCCGCTATTGGTATGTCTGAAGTCTCTGATGCCGCTTGTTTAGTAGTTTCTGAAGAAACAGGTGATGTTTCAATTTGTTTAGGTGGAACAATAAAAAAATATGAAGATTTAACAACTTTGAAAAAAGATTTAGAAAGTATTTTAGGCTGCGAAGAAAAAGATAAATCTGAAGGTAAAACAATTTTAAAAATTAATAATTTGATTTCTATTAAAAAGAATGAAGAAAAGAAAAATGTGAATTAAATTTTTAAACTAGACTTTTGTTTTGGGTTTTAGTAGAATTGTTTTATGCCTATTAAATTTGATAAAAATTTTTTTACAAAACTATTCTTTTTGACAATAGGACCTTTTATTGCCGCAGTTGCCTTGGAAGGTTTTCTTGTTCCGAATAATATGATTGACGGTGGCATCATTGGTATATCAATGATGTTCAGTTATGTTACTAAGTTTAATTTAGGTTTGGCAATCTTGCTTTTAAATTTACCTTTTATCTTGTTGGCTTTTCAAAAGTTGGGTAAATTTTTTGTGTTGAGAATGGCCTATGCTACATTAATTTTGGGTATGAGTGTAAACTTATTTCATAATCACCATGCTACACAAGATTTGCTTTTAGCAACTGTATATGGTGGTATTATTCTTGGCTTTGGTGTAGGGTTAGTTTTGAGAAACAGTGCTGCAATGGACGGAACTGAAATTTTAGCAATTAGTATTTCTAAAAAGTTTGGTTTTTCTGTTGGTGAAATTATAATGTTTTTCAACGTATTTATTTATACTGCAGCAGGCTTTTTATATGGTCCTCAACAGGCGATGTATTCAATCTTAACTTACTTTATTACGTATAAAGTTATTGATATTGTTATTGACGGATTTTCTGAAGCTAAATCTGTTAATATTGTTTCAAATAATGCAAAAGAAATTGGTGATTCTTTGATTAAGAACATGGATATAGGTGTTACTTATATAAATGCTAAAGGTGGTTATTCCGGTGTTGAAAAAGAATTAATATTTTGCGTTGTTTCACGTTTAGAATTAACTTCTTTAAAAGCTATTGTAAAAAGTATTGATCCAAAAGCATTTATTTCAGTTGAAAATGTCCATGAGGTTGAAGGTACTAGAATTAAGGATCATCAACTGTTTGATACAAAAGCTATTTCAAAACTTATAAGAAAATCAAGAAAAAAATCAAAAAAATCAAAAATACTAGACAATTCAAAAAAATAATTGTATTATAGATAAGTAAACACGAAAAAAGGTAAGGCTATGGCAAAAAACATTGATACAATACCTATTGAGGTAAGTATATTAACAGTAGATTATGATATAAAAGGTACTGTTCACGTTTCAAAATACACAAGTACAAATCGTGAATTGACAGATTTGTTGAACGATAAAGAAAGAAGATTTTTGGCTGTTACAAACGCTGAAATCTATTCAAGAAATGGTAATCAAACTCCAAGAAGATATAATTTCTTGGAAATTCATATGGATTATGTTTTGATGGTTCATCCTTCCGCTCAAGCAGTATTCAAAGAATCTGGAAAAGCGCAAGAAGATATCGCAAGGTTTAGAGAACTAAGATTGAAATTAAATCAAACAAAACCATTTTAAGTTTATAAAAGCACGGTTTTAGGTTTGGAACCGTGTCTTTTATTTTGTTTTGATATTTTTTAAATGATTTATATAAGGGGGATATTATGAAGGTTTTGGTAACTGACAAGATTAATGATATTGCAAAGCAAATTCTAAAAGAGGGCGAAGGTATAGAAGTTGATTTATTACCAACTATGCCTGAAGATGAATTGTGTGAAAAAATCAAAGAATATGATGCTTTGATGGTAAGAAGTCAGACAAAAGTTACCAAAAAAATATTTGAAGCTGCTCAAAATTTAAAAATCGTTGGTAGAGCTGGCGTTGGTGTAGATAATATCGATTTGGATGCTGCAACAAAAAAAGGTGTTATTGTTGTTAATTCTCCAGATGGGAACACAAACGCTGCTGCTGAACACACATTGGCTTTGATGTTATCTATGTCAAGGAATATACCTGCAGCTGTTAAAAGTACAAAAGAAGGCTTGTGGGAACGTTCAAAATTTACAGGTGTTGAAGTTTTTGGAAAAACTTTAGGTGTAATTGGTATCGGAAAAATCGGTACACATGTTGCACAGGTTGCATTGGCTCTTGGTATGAGAGTTGTTGTTTGTGATCCATATACAACAAAAGAAGCTGTTGAAGCATTAGGTTGTGAATATATTGATTCTTATGATAAGTTCTGGGGACAATGCGATTATATTACAGTGCACGTTCCAAAAACTAAAGAAACAACTCACATGATTAACAAAGATACTATTGCAAAAATGAAAAAAGGTGTAAAACTTATAAATTGTGCAAGAGGCGGTGTTATGGATGAGGCTGCATTAAAAGATGCTCTTGCAAGTGGACAAGTTTCAGCCGTTGCATTAGATGTTTATGAAACAGAGCCAGATGTAAAAGCTTCTCCATTGTTTGGTGCTGAAGGTAATATTGTTATGACACCACATTTAGGTGCAAGTACTTCAGAAGCTCAATTAAACGTTGCAATTGATGTCGCAAACCAAATTAAAGCAGTATTGACTGGTGGTTCTGCATCAAGTGCAGTTAATATTCCATCTTTGAAACCTTCAAAATTAGAACCAGTAAAAGATTATATGCAACTTGCTGAAAATATTGGTGGTATTGCAATGCAAATTTTGGGTGCTAATTTGTCTGAAATTGAAATTACAGCAAAAGGTTCTTTGGCTAATGTAGATGTTTCTCCACTTGAAACTGCTATCTTAAAAGGTGTATTTGCATCTTTTACTGATAATGTTAATTTCGTAAACGCACCTATTTTAGCTAAAGAAAAAGGTATAAATGTTACTATTTCAAAAAGTGCAACTTCAGGCGATTTTATAGGTTCAATTTCTGTGAAATTAATTTCTACAAACGGTAATTCTGCTATTGTTAAAGGTGCTATGATTGCAGAAGGTGTTCAAAGAGTTGTTCAAATTAATAATTATGTAACAAGTATTGAACCACAAGAAAATATGTTGTTAATTCCTCACGAAAATAAACCTTCAATGATTGCAAAAGTTGCTACTGTAATTGGTGAAGCTGGAATAAACATTAATGACATGCACGTTGTTCAAAAACAAAATGATGATTCTTTGATGATTATAAATACAAACACAGAAGTTAATGAAGAAGTTTTATCAAAAATTAATTCAATTGATGGGGTTAAAACTTCAAAATATATAAGTTTAATAGCATAATAATTTGGAGAAAATAATGAAAAATACAGTTGTAGTTGGAGCTCAATGGGGTGATGAAGGTAAAGCAAAAGTTACTGATTTGCTTGCTCAAAATGCTGATATGATAATTCGTTATCAAGGTGGTTGTAATGCAGGTCATACCGTTGTTGTAGATGAAAAAACTTATAAATTTCATTTAGTTCCTTCTGGCATTTTGTATAAGGATAAAATTTGTTATATTGGTCCAGGTACCGTTATTCACCCAGAAATGTTTATGAAAGAAATTTTGGGACTAGTTAAAAATGGTATTGATTTGTCAAATTTGAAAATCAGTCCTTTGGCTTCAATCACTATGCCTTATCATTTGGATATAGAAAATGCTGTTGAAAATGATGCAAAAACTAGTAATAAAATTGGTACGACTAAAAAAGGTATAGGACCTACTTATACAGATAAAATGGCAAGAGTTGGGTTTAAAATACAAGATTTGTATTCTCCTGACGCTTTAAAAAATAATATTTTCCATTCATTAAATAGTATTAATCCAAAATTGCAAAGTTATGGGTTGAAAACATATTCAAAATACGATTTAGAATTGCTTTGTCATAAATATGCAGAATATTTTGCACCTTATATTGATTTAGATTGGCAAGAGAAATTATCTGAATATAAGAAGGAAAAGAAAACAATTCTTTTTGAGGGTGCTCAGGGCGTCATGTTGGACGTTGATTATGGAACATATCCATTTGTTACTAGTTCAAATCCAATCGCTGGTGGTGCGGCTGTAGGCAGCGGATATGGACCATCAACTATTGAAGATGTGATAGGTGTTTCTAAAGCTTATATGACAAGAGTTGGTGAAGGCTCATTTATTACTGAATTGACTGATGAAATTGGCGAAAAATTAAGAGAAATTGGTCATGAATATGGTACAACTACAGGTCGTCCAAGAAGATGCGGTTGGTTTGATGCTGTTGTTGCAAAATATGCAGTTTTAGTTAGTGGCTTGACTTCTATGGCTATTACTAAATTAGATGTTTTTGACGATTTTGATGAAATTAAAATTTGTACTGCATACAAAGATACAAGAACTGGTAAAATTTCTTCAAGTTATCCTACACAAGTTTTTGAACATAAATTTTTTGAACCTATTTATGAGGTTCATAAAGGTTGGAAATGTGATATTTCAAATGTTAGAAATTATGACGATTTACCACAACTTGCAAAAGATTATTTGAAAAGATTGGAAGAATTGTTTGAAATTCCAATTTCTATAATAAGTGTTGGCCCAGATAGAGAGCAAACTATATTTCTATGATAGAGTCGGCTTATATTCATATTCCTTTTTGTTTGAGTAAGTGCTTTTATTGCTCTTTTGTTTCTTTTAATAAATTAGATTTAAAAGACGCGTATTTAAAAGCGTTGAAAAAACAAATTAAAGCTGAGTATAAAAATGATTTATTAAAAACTTTGTATTTTGGCGGTGGTACACCTTCTTTATTGGCTTTAGATGAATTAAAGTCAATTTTTGAATGCTTTAATTTGTCAGAAGATGCAGAAATTACGATTGAAGTTAATCCAAATGATGTAGATATTGATTATTTAAAAGGTTTGTTAAAACTTGGATTTAACCGCTTGAGTATTGGTGTTCAATCGTTTGATGATGGTATTTTAAAAAATATTGGTCGTAGGCATAATTCTTTTGAAGCAAAAAATGTGATTAAAACGGCATTGGATGTTGGTTTTAAAAATATCAGCGTTGATTTAATTTATGGTTTGCCAAATCAAACTAAAGAAAGTTTTTTGGCTGATTTAAAACAAGCATTAAGTTATTATATTTCTCATATTTCTTTGTATGGGTTAAAAATTGACGAAGGTTGTGCTTTTTATAAAAATATGCCTAAATCTTTGCCTGATTTGGATTTGCAAGCAGATATGTATTTACTTGCTTGTGATTTTCTTAAAAAATCAGGGTTTAATCATTATGAAATAAGTAATTTTTCAAAAGAAGATATGTTTTCACGTCATAATACAAATTATTGGAAAAATAATTCTTATTATGGTTTTGGTTGTGCGGCAAGCGGCTATTGTAATGATGTTCGTTATACTAATTTTTCTTCTTTAGAAAAATATATTGAAAATCCTTTAGAAAAAGAAGTTTCTCATATTCAAACAAAACAAGAAATGCTAGAAGAAACTATATTTTTAGGCTTAAGAAAAAGTGATGGTATAAATGTTTTTGAGATAAACAAAAACTTCGGAATTGATTTTGATAAAAAATATTCCGAAGTTTTAGATAAATATTCTGATTATTTTGTTAAAACTCAAAACGGCTGGGCTTTAACTTTGAACGGTATGATGATTAGTAATGATATTTTATGTGAATTTATTGATTAAATTCCATAAACATTTCTTTTACTAATCCGTAACCATCTATAAGAGTTTGAACTTCTATGTTTTCAGCAGCTGAGTGCATATTATAGATGTTTGCAACACCCATTAAGTAAGGTGAGAATGTTTCTCCGTTTTTATTTCTGTTTTTAGCGTAAATGTGTGTTTCTGCACCTGCGTGGAATGATTTTATAGTTTGTGTCATACCAAGCTTTTCTGTTGCTTTTTTATAAACATTTTCAATAACAGGGTCATTTGAACGTTCAAATTGAGGTAAGTGTTCTGTGAAAATAACCTCTGCTTTTGCATATTTTTCGTATTTTTCATTAAATTCTTTTACGATATTTTGTATTAATGCTTTAAGTTCGTTTTCTTTTTCAATACTAGCGCTTCTAATTGAATATGAAACTTGTGCATCTGTATTGATAATATTGGTAATTGCATTTTCCATAAAGTAATCAATATATTTATCGCATTTGATTTGGTCTTGAACGATTTTTCCTGCGTTTCCTTCAATATTACCTGCGATTATTGTACCGATGTTTATTGAAGTGATTGTTCCTGTTTCATCTTTGTAGAAAACACCTTGTGGAATATTCATAATAAGTTCTGCGACAAGTTTTGCAGCATTTAATCTATGACGTTCGTGTATATCAATGCCAGAATGTCCACCATAAGGAGTTGTAACAATTAGGCGAGCATTTGTATAACTTGCTCCAGAAACTTCAAGCACGCCCAATCTATCGCCGTCTAATACAAGAACATGTTTAGCTTCTAATTCAGAAAAATCTAAATTGTGAATTCCTGTCATATTTTTTTCTTCATCTCTGGTAAAGACAATTTCTAAACCACCATGTTTTAAGTCTGTTGAGTTTGCTATTTCTTTTGCAAGTAATAAACCACAACTTACACCGGCTTTATCATCAGCACCAAGTGTTCTTTTGCCGTCAGTTTTAATGATACCGTTTTCTTCTACTAGGTTGATTGGAGAAAAATCACCAACTACATCCATGTGTGAAGATAACAAGATTGGTTTTTTACTTGTATCTGTTGCAGGAACTTTTATAATTACGTCTTTGTAATCGTTTAGTCTTGCATTGATGTTATTTTTTTTGCAAAAATCTAGTATCCATTCGATAACTTTTTCTTCTGAAAGTGTTGGAGATGGAATTTGTACTAAAGTTTTAAAAATTTCTGTTAATTCTTCATTTTTTGTGTTAGTAAGCATTGAAAAACCTCGCATTCGTACCGCCTTCGCCGATATTAACCCTTATTGATTTCATACATTTTGGGCAATTTCCAACATAGGCTGTACCTTCTTTATTCTTGTAAATTCTACCATATGTATTGCAACAATGAAACATAACGCCTAAAAATTTGCGTTCTTTTTTTTTTTCATCATTATTTTCCATTTTTACCTCTTTTTGGGTTAGATGATTTTTTATTTTTATCATCTTTGTTTTTTGGTTTTAATAATTTTTTATTTTTACTTTTTTCTTCTAGCATTTGAGTATAGTTTTCGTTAAATACTCTTGTAGAAAGCGTATCTCTGTATCCTTCATTAAGGTGTGCATAATCAAACATGATTATACCTTTTGCACCTATTTTCCTTGCTTCATAGATTTGCTTTAATAAATCTTGGTTTGTCGCTCCCATAAATGGTGCAAACAAGCCTGCGTAAAGTTCTGTTGATTCTTGTTTGTTTTTGATAACGTCTTTTAGCATTACAACTGCAGTTTTTGCGTCATTTGTTAAAAGTAAAGGAGTGAAACCATCAACGTAATTCAAATTTGACCAAGTGCTCCAATCTTGTTGTTTAGTTTCAAGAGCTTTATTTCTGTCAGGGAAGATTACAGCAGTCAATTTTATGTTGTGTTTTCTTGTAAGTTTTCTAATTCTGCTTACAAATGCTGTTATTTGGTCTTGTCTGTATTTTGCCCAAATTATCCACATAGGGTCGTTTGGCAAAATTTCTAAAGGATCAATGCCGTATCTTTCTTTAAATTCTTCTCTTGCGTATTCTGTATAACCCCAATTAGACAAGTCATAAGTTGAAAATTTCTTTGCAATTGATTGAGGATATCTTATGTAATCTAAATTGATACCGTCAGGTTTGTATTTAGTTATAATTTCTTTTAATAAATTTTCTAAAAATAATTGTGCATCAGGATTTGCAGGATCAATAAAGTATCCGTTGTGTTCTGAAATAGATGGTACTGGAGTTAGAGAATCAAAATTTTTCTTTGTAACATTTGCCCATTCAGGTCTTACTGCAAGAATGCTGTTTGGATAATATGCTGGGTTTTTGTTTCCAACATAGAATGTTTCAAACCAAATATGAATTTTCATATCTCTTTTGTGTGCTTCTTCTATCCAAACCTTTAATGGATCCCAGCCTGCAAATATTTCATTTTGCGGAGTAAAAGCATAATATTCCATTGTTGCACTTGGAAATATAGTTTTTCCGTGAAAATATGTTTCTAAAAATACTTCTTTTATTCCTGCTGAATTAATTTTGTCTAAAGCTATTGCTACTTGTTCAGGATTTTTTTGTGATGGTCTAATCCAAACCCCTTTTAGTTCATTTTTTTTGTATGGAATTGAATAAGCAAGTGCCTGATTTGCATATTCAATTGCTGATGCAGAATGTTTTTGAACTTCTTTTGAAGAACGTTCTGCTTTTTTAATGTAATATTGAGCTTTGTTTATATAACTACAAGGCATTTTAAACTCATAATCAAACATATTCTTTTTGTAATAATTGATTATATCTTGAGTTTCTTTTATTCTTTCTTTTGCTCCGAAAATAAAGCTATCAGGGACAATATATACACTTAAAGTCTTTGTATCTCTGTTAACGTAAACTTTTGCACCAACGACTAAATTTTCATTTATCCATTTTTTTGCACGACCATGACCACTTATAACAATACCATCAGGTGGAATTATTGAATCTGCACCACTTAGTGAAACCACTGTATTACCTTGAACAATGGCTTCAGAACCAAATTCGTTGGTGTTTGTTCTTAGTCCAAAACATGGAGTATAAACTATAAGCTGATTTGAACCTCTTAATCCAGGGAAAAAGCTACCTTGAGCGTTTGTGGCAATACTTGGGTCAATCGCTGAAATGTGGTATGAAGATTGTTTAAAAATGATTGGTTCATTTATTTCATCATTAGCAAATGCTGCGCCAGATAATGTGCAACATATAAATGATAATAATAAAATTAATAATTTTTTAAATAAATTTTTCATCCCTACCCTAAGTATTATTTATTTTACAAATAAATAATACTGTGAATTGTTTGAGTTGTTGTCATCCAATGAATGTATTTTGTGTGCTTCTTCCAATTCTTTTTTTCTTATATTATCTGCTTTTTTTCTATGATAAGCTGCTTTTTCTGAATTTGCTAATTGGCTATAAGTGTTTGCCATTTTATAATTCAAATCATAGAGGTTTGCATAACCGTTTTTGTATGCTATTTCATAATGAAATCTTGCTTTTGTTAAGTATTGTCTTTTGTAATAAAAGTTCCCAAATCTATAGTTTAATTCAGGGTTTGAACTGTTCACGTTGTATGCAAAGAAAAATTGTTCTTTTGCGTATTTGTCTAATTTCATTTCATCGTAAATTCGTCCAAGTCCTATTCTTGCTTCAATGCAATCGTTGTGTGCTTTTGTGGCAAGATAATAATTTTTTAGTGCTTCTTTAAGATATTCTGGTTTTAATTTTTTGTCGTAAGTGTTGTCGAATTTTCTTAAGTAATAATTACCTTTTTGTATGTATTTTTTGCAATCATCAGGTTTTAGATTATACCCATAAACATTGTATTCTGCACCTACAAATTCTGTTGCGTGTGAGTATGCAGGGATTAGTAATAATATTAAAATTAGTAGTATTTTTTTTATCATAAAAATTCAACTTAATAATTCACAACATCTACTATTATAACAGTATTTTTTTATGTAGTATAAATGTAAACATAGAGTAATACTTGTGTTTTGTTTTGTAGCTAAATTTTAGGTGTATGTTGGATATAGATATTTTTAAAAGTTCATTGTTCTTTATCGCTTCGGTTGGAACGGTCGTATTCGCTATTTTAGCTATATTTTTCAATGCTTTTAAATCTATAATTTTTTCTTTAATTTCATTTATATTCACTGCAATTATTTTTTGCATGCTTGGAGTTTGGATTAATGTTGGAATACATGTTTTGTTTTTCTGTGTGTTAATTCCACTTTTGTTTTTGGGTTTTGCAAAAAAAGTTAATTTAAATTTGGGTAATTGTGGTATTACAAGTTCAGCAAGATTATATTTTTCAATATTCTTTCTTGGGGTTTTATTTTTATCTTTGGTTTATTTGATTGCAACATCTTTGAACTTGAATAGTAATATTGCGTGGGTTGCATTAAAAGAACAAGTTTTGGAAAATGAAATTATTCGTAGTTCGATTTTTCAGAGTGTGTTTGTAGATAATTTCGTTGCCTTTTTATTATTCGTAATTTTGGTACTAATTACTATTGTTGGTATTTCTACTTTTGATGTGAATAATGGAGGTAGAAATGAACAATGAAGTTTTAAGTATGTTTTTTGATATAAGTTTGTATCATTATTTGGCTTTGGCATTGGTATTATTAGTTATTGGTATATTTGGCACTATTGTTTCAAAGGATATTTTTAAAGTGTTTTTATCATTATGCTTTATTTTTTGTGCTGTAAATATTAATTTTCTTGCTTTCGCAAACTTTTTTGATTCAGTAAAACTTGAAGGTGCTGTTTTTTCATTGTTTTATATATTTCTGAATTTTGTAGAAATTATTATCTTAGTTTCAATATTTTATATTATGTTTAAAGATAAGCACTCAACTGATGTAGAAGATTATGAGGAATTAAAAGGATGAATTTTTATATTGACAATATGTTTATAGTTCTTTTATTTCCGATTTGGATTTTTGCTTTGATTGTTTTGGGAAGATTTTTTAATCTTGTTCAAGCAAGAAGACTAATTTCTGCATTATCTTTGGGTTCTTTGTTTACATGTATTGTCTTTTTGGTTGGGTCGTTGATTTTTATTGTACAAAATGCAAATATTTCAACGGATTACACTTTCCCATTTTTAAAAATTCAAAATTTATGTTTGAATTTAGGCATTTATGTTGATAAATTATCTGTTTTAACTGCTTTATTTGTAAGTTTGTTGTGTGTTTTTATTCAAGCTTTTTCTGTGAAATTTATGTATAAAGATAAAAGCTTTTCAAGATTTTTTGGTTATATAAACCTTTTTATGTTTTCAATTTTTGGTTTTATATTTAGTGCAAATTTATTTCAGTCATATATTTTCTGGGCATTGTTAGGTGTTTCTGCTTATTTGTTAATTGGTTTTTGGTATAAAAAAGACTCTGTTTCTTTGTCGGCTAAAAATATGTTATTTGTCGATAGTTTAAGTAATGTTCTTTTCTTAACAGGCTTAATCGCTATCGTGACAATTATATTTGAATATTCTGGTGATTATAATTTAACTGCTATTCCATTTGTTAATATTGCTGATATTGGTGATTATTTAAGCTCTTACACAAACACTACTATTTATTGTTTGATTTGTATGTTATTTGTGCTTTCTGCTATTGTGATATCGGCACAATTTCCGTTCCATACTTGGCTTGAAAATTTAAATGATGCACCTGCACCAGTATTTGCTCTTATTAATTCAGTTTATGTTTCAATGGGTGTATTTTTATTGTTAAAGATTTATCCGATTGTTGCAAATTCTGAGTTATTAATGAATTTGCTTGCAGTTGTTGGCGGATGTAGTGCATTGATTTGTGCTTTGTGTGCACTATGTCAAGTTGATATAAATAAACTTTTGTTATATTCAACAAGTTCTCAGGTTGGAATTGTATTTTTGGCATTAGGACTTGGCTTTTATAATGCTGCATTTTTGTTTTTGATTACTTTTATGTTTGCAAATACAATTTTGTTTTTGATAAGTGGAATTGTCGTTTTTTCTCTTTCTGGCTTGAAAAATATTAAATTTATGGGTGGTATGAGAAATGAAATTCCTATGTGTGCGATTTCATTTTTGATTGCTACAATTTCAATTTTAGGCATTTTGTTCAGCGGTTATTTCTCAAAAGAATTGATTTTGTTTAATGCTTTTGAAAATTCTCATTTTATTTATTTGGTTATTTTGATTTTTGTATCAATGTTAGAAGCATTTTATCTTCTTCGTTTGTATTATTATGTGTTTGAAGGAGAAAGAAAAAATTCTTATAAAATTAGTCCTATTTCTACAATTTTGAATTTTTCTGTTGGGCTTTTAACAATTTTTGTTGTACTTATCGGATATTTCTTAAAAAGACCTTTTGAAGATTTGATAAAAACAGATATTTCTGAAAAATTAAGCATTGTTGATTTTAATTTGATTTTTATAATTTTACCAATGATTTTGCTTGTTGCCATTGTTACTTTTGAATGGTACAGAAGAGGTTTAAATAAATTCGTTCCAAAATCTGTGTCAAATTTATTGCTAAATGGTTTTGGTATTGATGATTTTTATGAATTTTTGTATAAGAAAATTTATTCTTGTTTTTCAAGTGTGTGTAATTTTGTTGATAAATATATTTTCAAAGGACTTATGGTTGTAGCAAATTTAATTTCACGTTCTTTGTCATGGATATTTTCAAAAATGCAAACAGGATCTTTCCAAAGTTATTTAACTTATTCAATAATTGTAATTGCAATTATTTTTGCATTATTGATGTTTGCATACACTATGATTATTGAGTATGGATTGTTAGGTGGAGGTTAGTGTGGAAAATAGTTTGTCAATTTTAGCATTAATATTTTCTCCTCTGATTGCTGCAATTTTGTTGTTTTTGCCAATTTTTAGCGGAAAAGTAGTTTTGATAAGACGTTTTTCAAAAGCGTTTGCATCATTGCATTTTGCATACTCAATTTTATTTTTAGTATTTTTTAATCCGCAAATTGAAGGTGGAATAAATTATCTAAGTGAGTTTTCTATTGCTGGAATAAGTTGGATTAAAGTTATGGGGATAAAGATGATGTTTGGATTAGACATCTTATCTTTATTGCTGGTAATTTTAACTTCATTTGTATTCTTAATTGCATTGATTGTGAGCAAAAATTCAATAAAGACAAAATTTAAATTTTATTATTCTCTAATTTTGTTTTTGGAAACTTGCATGTTAGGTTTATTTGCTGCAAGAGATATGTTTTTGTTCTTTATGTTCTTTGAATTGTTGCTAATTCCGATTTATTTCTTAATCTCTCTATGGGGTGAAGAAGATAATTCGAAAACTACCGCTATGCAGTACGTTTTATATACGTTTTTAGGTAGTTTGTTTTTATTAGTTGGGATTTTATTATTGCATGCTTATAATTTCATTGTTTATGAATCTTTGACAGCTGATTTTTCTGAAATTATTGTTAAAAATCCAGACTTCCCTCTATTTATGCAAATTATAATTTCGATATTATGTTTAATTGGTTTTGCAATAAAAATGCCTATTGCACCACTTCATTCTTGGGCTATAGACACTTGCAAAAATGCTCAAATGCCAGTAGCGATTATTATGAATACTGTTATGATGTTGGTTGCAGGTTATGGAATTGTTAGATTTAATATTGAACTTTTACCTGAGGCTTTTGTTTATATTGCACCAATTTTAGCAATATTTGCAACGATTAATATTTTGTATTTCTTGTTTGTAGCATTTGCTCAAAATGATATTAAAAAAATTGTTATTTATTCAAGTATGTCAAGTGCAGGAATTATTCTTTTAGGCTTGAGTTCTATGAGTTTTCTAGGCTTTTCAGGTGCGATATTTCAAATGCTTGCTCATACGATTTTGTTTGCAGGTTTGACTTTGGTTGTTGGAATTGTTTGTATGCGAACAAAAACTAGCGATATTTGTGAATTGGGGGGCTTAGGACATGTTATGCCGCGTCTTATGGGATTTGCTTTGATTATTTGCGTAGCCTTGATTGGAACACCTCTTATGGTCGGCTTTGAAGGTAGATTCTTGACGTTCTTAGGCAGTTTTAATACGACAATAGATAATTATGATGTATGGTATAAAGTTTGTGCAGTATTATCGATTTTAAGTGTGTTTGTTTGCGCTTCTTGTATTTTGAAATTTTTGCATAAAGTATTTTTTGCAAATGTATTTGAAAAATATCAAATTGATACTTCTGTTGCAGATATTTCAAACCACGAATTTTTAGTTTTACTAGTTATTGTGGTTGCAATAATAATTTTCGGTTTGTTCCCAATGTCTATTTTAGATTTGGTTGAAACTTTTGTTGAAAATTTAGTTTATGTTTTGCAGGTTTGATGAGGTAGAATAAATTTATGGAATTTTTTAGTAAAATAAATTTAATACTTCCAGAGATAGCAATATTATTGTTTATTGGTATTCAACTATTCTTGTCATTTTTCTGCGATGCAAGTAAATATAAAGTTTCAAAATGGATTTCAATTTTAGGAATTTTTATTTCTGCTGCATTATGTTCAAAAGTTCAAATAGAGCCAATTTGTTATGCTTTTAACAATTCTGTTATATCAGATAGTTTTACGATGTTTTTTAAACTCTTTATATTAATTTCATCGTTTTTATTGGTATTCTTAACTAAAAGAGCATTGGCAGCAAACAGAAGTAATGCGTTTCGTTTTAATGCTTTATTTTTGACAAATATTTTAGGGGCTTTAGTTTTAGTTTCGGCAAATGACTTTTTGACAATGTTTCTTGCATTAGAAATTGTGTCTGTTTCTTCAACTTTTATGCTTGCTTATGATAATGGATATTTTTCAAAAGAATCTGCATTGAAATTTTTTGTTATTAGTTTAGTTGCGACAGCTATATTCTTGTTTGGTGTTGCTTATTTGTATGGTATTTCAAACTCTTTTAATTTCTCGGAAATATATGAGTTTTTCGACGATAAACAACCTACATTATTGTATTCAATGGCAGTTATAATGATTGTTTCCGGTTTGTCTTTCAAGATTGGTATTTTGCCTTTCTCAAATTGGATTGTCGATATTTATGAAGGTTCATCAACTTCAATTCTTGGAATTTTATCAATTGTTCCGAAACTTGCTTTGTTTGGAATTTTAACAAGACTTTTAGTATTTCCCTTAAGTTATAGTTATGAACTTACTTTTGTCTTGGTTTTGATTGCAACATTGACTGCTATATGGGCAAATTTGTTGGCGATAAGACAAAGAAATATTAAAAAACTGTTGGCTTGCTGTGTAAGTGCGAATTCTTCTTATGTTTTGTTTTCAGCAGCATTAGTTTCAGTTTATAACTTATCGACTGTTTTATTTTATTTAATTTCTTTTGTATTTATGTATATCGGTGTAGTTGCAGCGATTGTTATATTAGAAAATTCACCTTTTTCAAACAAACTTTATGAATTTAAAAACTTTGCTTATACAAATCCTATTTTTACATTATGTTTTGCAATATGTATTTTAGGTTTAGCAGGAATACCATTGACTTCTGGTTTTGTTTCAAAAATCTATTTACTTTCAGCAATAGTAAGGTCAGGGTTAGTATTTTTACCGTTTTTAATAATAATAGTTTTAACTATCGTTGTTTCAATGTACTATTATTTAAATGTGATAAGATATATGTTTGAAAAATCTGATAAAGTTGAAAGTGCAGTAGTTGCACACAAAACAGGCTCTTCAATAATAATATTGTATTTCTGCACGATAATAACACTTATCTTAGGTTTATGTCCAGAGAAAGTTATTGAGTTATGTCAATTAATTGCATATAACGTATAAAACTAATTTGAGAAATCAACGCTATGTTCGCCAAATTTTCCGTCATCAAGAGCTGGATCAATATATATAAAGAATTTTCTAATTAGACTGAATTTTCTATTTCTGTTAGGTTGAGGTACAACATCAGCTTCTGTTCCTGCAATTTGAGCATGTTGCAAATTCATTAATCTGTATGTTTCAGCAGAATAACCATGATTTCTAACGTATCTTTCTGAAGTTATTTCATCTACTGTAACTTCAGCTTGTGCAATATTTGCATTAAATATGATTAAACTAATTAAAATATAAAAAAACTTTTTCATGTTAATTACCTCTCTATAAGAGAATACATTATTTTTTTAATTTCTGCAACTATATTAAGTAAACTTTATACATTATAAACTTTCGTTTATTAGTTCAGAAAGTTTATCAAGTAATTCTTCTTCCGGAACTCTTGCAATAATTTCACCTTTTTTGAATATGTATCCTTCTTTTATTGCACCTGCGATACCGAAGTCTGCATGTTTTGCTTCTCCAGGTCCATTTACAGGACAACCCATTGTTGCAATTGTTATTGGTTTATCTAAATCTTTAAATCTTTCTTCTACTTTTTTTGCAAGTCCGATTAAATCAATTTGACATCTTCCGCATGTTGGACAAGATACAAAATTTACACCTTTTTGTCTTAAACCTAATGCTTTTAGTATTGCAAAGCCTGCGTGTACTTCTTCAACAGGGTTTTCTGTTAAAGAAACTCTTATTGTATCTCCGATTCCTTGAGAAAGCAAAGAACCAAGTCCAATTGCAGATTTTACAATTCCGCCTTTCATTGTTCCTGCTTCTGTAATTCCTAAGTGAAGCGGATATTCTATTTTTTCTGCTATTGATTTGTATGCATCAATAGTTGTCATAACGTCAGATGATTTTAGTGATACTTTTATTAAATCAAAATTTAAATCTTCCAATATTTGTATATGTTTTAAAGCACTTTTAACCATTTTTTCTGAAAGTGGAATGTTTTCTTCTTGAAATTCTTTTTCTAATGAACCTGCATTTATACCAATACGAATTGGAATTTGTTGTTGTTTTGCTAAGGTTACTACTTGTTTTATATTTTCAAGTTTTCCAATGTTTCCTGGGTTAAGTCTAAGTGCTTGAACACCATTGTTTATACATTCAATTGCAAGTTTATGGTTGAAATGAATGTCTGCAACAATTGGAAGTGGTGATTTTTTTACAATTTCTTTTATTGCAGCAGATGCGTCATGGTTTAAAACTGCAAGTCTAGCGATTTCACAACCGGCATCAGCAAGTGCGTTTATTTGTTGTAATGTTGCATTTACATCTCTTGTGTCAGTATTACACATCGATTGAACTGAAATAGGAGAATCAGAGTCTATTTTTACATTACCTATTTGTATTTGTTTTGTTTTTCTTCTGTTTATCATAGAATAATTTTAACACAAATAATAAAAAGGAGTTTATAAATATGAAAATTGCAGTAATTTCAGATATACATGGTAATATGCAAGCTCTTGAAACTGTTTTGCAGGATATTAAAGCAAATGAAATTGATAAAATATTTTGTTTGGGAGATTTAGCAATGGCTGGTCCTCAACCTGATTTAGCAGTTGATAAAATTATGGAACTTGCAAAAGATGATAATTTTGAAATTATTCAAGGTAATACTGATTTTATGATTGTAAATAGTGCAGATTTTGTTGATAAAGTTAAATCAAATCTTCCAATTATGGGTAATGCACTAGAAGCAGATGCGAAATTGCTTAATTCTAAACAAAAAGAATTTTTAGCGTCTTTGCCTGCGCAAAAAGAGTTGCAAGTTGAAGGGTTGAAATTTTTGCTTGTCCATGGCTCTCCAAGACGTAATGATGAAAATATTTTTCCAAATATGAAGCTTGAAGAAGTAGAAGAAATGATTAAAGATACAGATGCAAATTTGATTTTGTGTGGTCATACACATATTCCTTGTGGTTATCAAACTCACACAAAACAAACAGTTGTAAATGCTGGTAGTGTCGGCAGACCATTTTCTTCTGAACCCAAAGCCTCATATATCATAATAAATTTGACTTCAGGAAGTTATAGTCTTGAACATCAACTTTTAAATTATGATAAAGAAAAAGCCGCTGATATATTGTCAAAACGTGGGTTGGAAGGTTCTTTGCCGCTTTCTATTGGTGGTGGTATCGGTCAA
>JAKSUT010000090.1 GCA_024408705.1 bacterium
AAGTAGTGTGTTACACAAAAAAGGAGAGTTCACAATGAGTGAAAGAAAATTAGTTGGAACAGAAGAAATGTTCAAAAAAGCATTAGCTGGCGGTTATGCTATCGGTGCTTACAATGTAAACAATATGGAAATTTTACAAGGTATCGCAGAAGCTGCTGAAGAAACAAGATCACCAATCATTCTTCAAGTATCTGCAGGTGCTAGAAAATATGCTAATCAAACTTACTTAATCAAATTAGTTGAAGCAGCTTTAGCTACAACTACAGTACCTATCGCTTTACACTTAGACCACGGTGCTGATTTTGAAATTTGTAAAGCTTGTATCGATGGCGGTTTTTCTTCTGTTATGATTGATGGTTCAAGATTTTCATTTGAAGAAAACGTTGCAGTTACTAAAAAAGTTGTTGAATACGCTCATGAAAGAGGAGTTTCAGTTGAAGCTGAACTTGGTAAACTTGCTGGTGTTGAAGATGATGTAAACGTATCTGAAAAAGATGCTAAATATACAAACGTTAAAGAAGCAGTTGAATTTGTTAAACAAACTGGTTGTGATTCATTAGCAATCGCTATTGGTACTTCTCATGGTGCTTACAAATTCGCTGGTGAAGCTAAACTTGACTTTGAAAGATTGAAAGAAATTAAAGATGCATTGAAAGAAGCTGGTTTTGGCGATTATCCAATCGTTCTTCACGGTTCTTCTTCAGTTCCTGCTGATTTAGTTGCTAAATGTAATAAATTCGGTGGTAACTTACCAAATGCTCAAGGTGTTCCAGAAGATATGTTGAATTATGCTTCTAAAAATGGTGTTGCTAAAATCAATATTGATACTGACTTGAGATTAGCTATGACATCAACAATCAGAGAATTCTACGTTGAACATCCTGAAAAATTTGACCCACGTGAATATATGGGACCAGGAAGAACAGCTGTAAAAGAACTTGTAATGCACAAAATGAGAGATGTATTAGGTACAGCTGGTCATGCTGATGACTAATTAATCTAAGATTTAGATGATAAGAAAAAGCGTTTTGGATTTTATCCAAAACGCTTTTTTTATTTATTAAAAACTTATTTATGGTTTGTAAATTCCAATAAATTTAACTTTGTAAAAAGGGTAAGATTGTTGAACATCATTTACAATAATGTCTGTTTGCCAAAAATCTTTTATTATAATTGTTCCATAAATTCTTTTTATTGTATGTCTTTTAAATAAGCCGTTTCTTACATCAACATAATCATTAAAGATAGGTGATGTTTTTTCTCTTGTGAAAAAGTGAAGATTTCCGTCTTTTTTATATTCGACAAAACCTGCTAAAATAGTTTCTATTTTGCATTTTGTAGTGTTTCCTTGACTGTCAATGATTTCATCTGCTAATACAGAATTGCAAGAAAATAAAAGCATTAGAGAAAGTATAAAGATTATTTTTTTCATATTTTATTCACCTTTTTTCTTTCTATTTGATAACCATGAGCTGAATTTGTCTTTAGTGTTTTCAACAATAGCATAAAATGCTGGTACAAGAAGTACACCAAGACAAGATACGGCAATCATACCGCCAAATACAGTCATACCAACTGAACGTCTGCTTGCAGCACCTGCTCCTGACGCAAATACTAATGGTAAAATACCTAAAATAAATGCGATAGAAGTCATCATAACTGCTCTAAATCTTAGTTTAGCTGCTTTAAGAGCTGCTTCGGTTGCAGTGATTTGTTCTTTTTCTTTGGCTTCTTTAGCAAATTCTACAATCAAAATGGCTTGTTTTGTACTCATACCGACTAACATAATCAAACCGATTTGAGAATAAATATCAAGTGAATAACCAAAGACGTATTGGAAGAATAATGCCCCAACGATTGCAACAGGAGAAATAAGCATTACGGCAAATGGTAATGTCCAGCTTTCATATAATGCAACTAGGAACAAATATACGAAAGTTAGTGCTAATGTTAATACCAATCCAACTTGTCCGCTGGCATTTTTTTCTTGAAGCGAAATACCTGCCCAAGCGAAGTCCATATCTTTAGGTAACAATTTTTTAGAAAGTTTTTCCATTTCGTTCATTGCAAGACCTGATGAAACCCCAGGAGGAGCTGAACCTTGTATAGTAACTGCTTGGTACATATTAAATCTTGAAATGATTGCTGGACCTGTTACGTTTTTCAATGTTATTAAGTTTTTAAGCGGTGTCATTGTACCACTTTTGTTTTTTACGCAAATATTTGATAAATCATCAAGTTTTTTACGATAAGGTTCGTCAGCTTGTAGCATTACACGGTAAACACGACCATATTTGTTGAAGTCGTTTACGTAACTAGATGCAAATTGAGCTGCCAATGTGTTATATATTTCTGCAATATCTACATTTTGTGCCATTGATTTTGCAAAATCAATATCAAGCATTATTTGTGGTAAGTTTGCAGTATATTGAGTGTAAACACCTGAAAGTTTAGGGTTTCCTCTAGTTGCTGCGATAAATTTATTAGCTTCAAGTTCAAGTTCTTGAGGTGTTCTATCTGCTTTATCAAGTAGTTGGTATTCAAAACCACCATACATACCTAAGCCAGGGATTGAAGGTGGAGAGAATGCCGCTACAATAGCACTTGGAAATTTTGAATAATCTTTTCTTAGATTTCCAAGTAAACTTTGAACCTGTTCTTCTGTTTTTTTACGTTCACTCCAATTTTTTAATTCAAGAATGATTAAAGAAGTGTTTTCACCGTTAAAACCTACGATTGCGGTTGTATCTTCTACTCCAGGGTATTTTTTAGCATTTTCTTCTATTTGTTTAGAAACGTCATCAGTTCTTGCTAAAGAAACACCATCAGGAAGTTGTACTTGCATAAATACAGCACCTTTGTCTTCATCAGGTAAGAAACTTGTTGGAATTATTTTGAAAAGTAAGCAGATAATTATAACAAGTGTTCCAAAAAATATTAATGTAGTTTTAGTGTTATCAATGAAATATTTTGCTGCAACAAGATATTTATCTCTCATTTTGTTAAACCAGTTATCAAATTTAACAAGGATATCAAGTTCTTTCATTTCGTCTGCTGATTTAAGAATTGTTGAACATAATGCAGGAGCAAGAGTTAATGCAGCAACTGTTGATAAACCTATTGATACTGCAATACATAATGCAAATTGTTGGTACATCTTACCTGTTACACCTGGCATAAAGCAAACAGGAACAAATACTGCCATAAGAACTAATGATGTTGCAATAACAGCGCCTAAAACTTCGCCCATTGAAATATCTGTTGCTTCTCTTGGGCTTTTACCCATTTGAATATGCCTTTGTGCGTTTTCAAGTACAACAATGGCATCATCTACAACTAGACCTACTGCTAAAACCATCCCAAACAGTAATAGTAAGTTAATAGAAAAACCTACAACTCCGACAATGATGAATGTTCCGATTAAGGAAACAGGAATTGCAAAGAAAGGAATTAGCGCGGCTCTGAAGCTACCTAAGAATAGGTAACAAATGATTGTTACAAGAATAATTGCAAGGACAATTGCGCTGATAACTTCTTTGATAGATTCTCTAACAAATTCTGTTTCATCACGAACTACTTTGTATTCCATACCCGCAGGGAAGTTTTTGCTTAATTCTTCCATACGTTTTTGAACTTTGTTTGATAAATCAATAGCGTTTGCTTCTGGAAGTTGTTTAATAGACATCATTGCTACGTTATGTCCATTTTTTCTTGCAAAATAACTGTAAGTTTCTGATGCTAATTCAACTCTTGCAATATCTTTTAATTTTAATTGTTCTCCGCTAGTGCTAGAACGTAAAATTATATTTTCATATTCTGAAACTTCTTTTAGACGACCTTTTGTTCTTAAAGTAAGTTTTATTTTTTGCTTATCAACAGTTGGTTCTACACCGATATTACCTGCTGGCATTTGTGCGTTTTGATTATTAATAGCACTTGTGATTTCATCAACAGATACGTTTAAAGCTGCCATTTTGTTTGCATCAAGCCAAATACGCATAGAATAATCACCAGAACCAAAGATTTGAACGTTACTTATACCATGGATACGTTCAAGTTCTTCTTTGATATATATAGAAGCGTAGTTTGCAAGGAATAATGGATCATAGATATCACCTTTTGATGACAAGCAAAGTAATAAAATCCCAGGACCACCAGTTGATTTTTTAACAGTCATACCGTATCTTCTAACAAGTTCTGGTAACCTTGGCATGATAAGTTGTAATCTGTTTTGAACGTTTACTACTGCCATATCGGCATCTGTTCCTATTTCAAAGAAAATATTTAATTGATAAGAACCATTTTGGCTTGAAGATGTCATATAAATCATGTTTTCAACACCATTTATTTTTGCTTCAAGTGGTGCAGCGATTGTTTGTTCAATAATGTCTGCACTTGCCCCAGGATATGATGCGCTTACAACAACTTGAGGAGGGGTGATACTAGGATATTCTTCCAAAGGAAGTCCTAGCATTGAAATAATACCTGCCAAAATGATTGCTAATGAAATAACAATTGCGAATTTTGGTCTTTTTATAAATAAATATTCATTTGCCATTTTATTATTACCGTTTATTTTTCGTTATCTTTTTTTTCTACTTTTAATTCTTCATCACTAACAATTTTTACAGGTGAATCAGGAACAACTTTTTGAATGTTACCTGTTATAATTTTGTCACCTTTTACAAGTCCAGAAGTTACAATCCAGTTGTCTTTGTATTGTCCTTCAACAGTAATGAAGCATATTTGAGGAAGTCCTTTTTCGTCTATTTTGTAAACGTATTTTCCTTTAGGGTTTTCCATTACAGCAGTTTGTGGAACAACAGGAACTGTTGTTTTATTGTTTGAGAAAATTTTAACTTTAACGTAATCACCATTGATTAAAAGTCCGTTTGGATTTTTGAATACTGCTCTTAACATTATTGAACCAGTTGTTTCTTCAATAATGTTGTTTTGGAAATCTTGAATACCTTCAAATTTGTATTTTTCACCATTTGCAAGTATTAATTCTGTTTTACGTCCAATATTTTGTGCTTTTTCATCTACTTCTTGTAATATTTGGAATGTTTTTGCTGCAATAGGGAATGTTACATAAATTGGATCAACGCTATAAACAGTTGTGATACTTCCAGAGTCTTTAGTAACGTAGTTTCCAACAGTTATTTCCATCATACCAACACGTCCGTCAACAGGAGCTTTTACGTGTGTATAACTGTAATTTCTTTCAGCATCTCTAAGCTTTGCTGTGTATAATTTTAATTGAGCTCTTAGACCGTCACGAACAGATATTAATTGGTCGTAGCTGTCTTTTGAAATATATTGTTTTTTAAGTAAAGTTTCTGAACGTTGAGCATTTTTTTCTGCATATTTTAATTTTGCTCTAGTGTCTTCAACGTTTGCTCTTGCTTCTTGTAATGCATTTGCGTATTCTTGAGGTTCTATTTCAAATAAAACTTGTCCTTTTTTAACGAAATCGCCTTCTTTAAAATATGATTTTGTTAAATAGCCGCTAATTCTTGATACAACATCAACTCTTCTGTCAGAAATAACACGTCCTGGAGCTTCTACTTCCATTTGTACATCTGCATTTTGTATTTCTGTTATAGAAACAGGAGTTACAGCTCCTGCTTTATGTTTTTTCATTAACATTTGTGTAATTCCAGATATACAAAATCTGATAGCAATTAATGATAAAGCTATGATTAAACCAATTATTATCTTTTTTTTCATTTCTAATTCCTGTCCCAAGCTTAAATATTACAATGTAAAAGCGAGAATATTTGTTATAAATATTCTCGCTTTTAATTATTAAGTCTATTTTTTGTCAAAAGTGATTTTTTCGTTTTCTAATTTTAATACGATAGTATCACCAGCAGAATATTTGTTTGTCAAAATTTCTTCTGCTAAAATATCTTCAATTTTTCTTTGAATTAATCTTCTTAATGGTCTTGCACCATAAGCTTCAGAGTAACCATCTTTAGCCAAGAAATCTTTAACTTCGTCTGTTACTTCAGTTTTCAAATCTCTTTCTGCAAGACGTTTGAATAAATCTTTTAACATTAAATCAACGATTTCTCTGATTTCTTCTTTTTGTAAGTGGTTAAATACGATAATATCGTCAATTCTGTTTAAGAATTCAGGTCTGAATGCTTTTTTAAGTTCTTCATTTACTGTATCTTTAAGTTTTTCGTATTTATCTTTCTTTTCATCTTCAGCCGCTGAGAAACCAAGTTTTGATTGAGTTGTAATCATACTTGCACCAACGTTTGAAGTCATGATAATTACAGTATTCTTGAAGTTTACGTGTCTTCCTTTTGCATCTGTCAATCTGCCATCATCCAAGATTTGCAACATAATGTTGAATACATCTGGGTGAGCTTTTTCGATTTCATCGAAAAGAATAACAGAATAAGGTTTTTTACGAACAAGTTCTGATAAATGTCCGCCATCATCATAACCAACGTATCCTGGAGGTGAACCAATAAGTTTTGCAGTTGAATGTTTTTCCATAAATTCTGACATATCAACTCTTATCATATTGTCTTCAGCACCAAACATAGCTTCTGCAAGTGCTTTTGCAAGTTC
>JAKSUT010000091.1 GCA_024408705.1 bacterium
AGAGGGTTATCAAGTCTTGAAAATTTTGTGAATATTTTTTCAAAATCTTCTTTTGCGATTCCTATTCCCTCATCAATTACTTTTATAGAAATAAAATCTTGTTCTGATGAATAATTTGTTTCAATGATAATGTTTGAACTTTCTGGTGAATATTTTGCAGCGTTTTCAATCAAATTTGTCATTATCTGTTGAAATTTATCGACATCTACAAATATATTTGGAATTTTTTTATTGAAATTTTTTGTAAATTTATGAGTTTTATATTGTTGTTTGATTAGTTGAATAATAGGTTCAATTTGTTCATTTGCATTTGTATTTTTGAAAACTAGTTTATCTTTGAATGTTTGTAATTTCCCAACAGAAAGCATATTTTCAATTAGGTTTATAAGTCTGTTAGATTGTTGTTCTATTATTTCAATAAATTTTTTTTTGTTTGCATCATCAAGAGCATCCCAAGACGTAAGCATAGTTTGAGCGAAACCTCTTATGCTAGTTAAAGGTGTTCTAAGTTCGTGTGAAACTGTTGATATAAAATCTTTTTGTATTTGTTGTTGTTTTTCTTCTTCGTTCATAATTATTATTATATCAAATTTTTTTTAGTATTTTTTATTGTTAATGTTTTATTTATTATTAGTAACCGTTTTTTTTATTGTCACAGGTGCAGGTTGAATATATAGCGGATGAAGTTTACTCCAACTGTAATCAGTTTCTTTGCAATTTGATTTTTTATATGCAAGTTTTGTAAGTGTTTGTCCTAAGTCTTTATTTAGTTCAATGTAGTTTGAACCACCTATTATTTTTTGCATTGCTTCATCAGTGATGATTTCAAATTCTTCATTGCTTACCATTTCTTTTAATTCTTCAAGAGGAACTGCTTTTGGTGCAAATAGTTCTTTTCCGTTTTGGTAAATCGCGCAGTAACCTTTACCTTTTCTAGCATCAAGTGAAACCAAAACTTTTTTGTCTGTGTCTATTGTGTTTGCAATAATTTCAAGTGACGAAATTCCAATGACGTTCAAATTTTTTGCTTGAGCAAAAACTCTTGCAACAGTAGTGCAAGCTCTTATCCCAGTAAAACTTCCCGGTCCTATGTTTGTTGTAAGAAGTTCAACATCATTTGGCGTTTTTTTGTTTGTTTTTAAAATATCTTTTATTGTTGAAATTAAAAATGCTGAATGATAATGTGTTTGAGTTGTTTCAATAACTCTTGAATCGATAATTGTATCGTTTTGCGCAAGAGTTACATACATTTTGTCTAAACAAGTATCAAATCCTAATATTATCATTTTTTTAGTCTTTCTATAATTTTATTTGAATTTGTTCCATAGGCTTTGAAAGAATATTTTCTGGCATCGTCATCTTCGTAAGTTACATTTGCTTGTATATGTTCAAATGGAATTTCATCTTGAGAAAATTCTGCCCATTCAACAAAAGTTAGAATTTTTCCTTCAGAATATTCTCTTAATTCATCAACAATAGTTTTTACACCTTCTCTTTCAAGTCTGTATAAATCAAAGTGGTAAATTGGAATTTCTGCACTATGGTATTCGTTTAGAATAACAAAACTTGGACTTGTAACATGTTCTTGCACATTAAGTGCTTTTGCAACAAGTTTTACAAATGCAGTTTTTCCTGCACCAATTTCTCCATATAAACTAACGAAAGCGCCTGAGTCTTTTATTGCATCAGCAAAACTTTTTGCAAGAACTTCTGTTTCTTCAAGAGTTTTGCATACTTTTTCAAAAACTTCCACTTGAAAACCTCTATTCAGTCATGCTGTTTCTGTTGTCTTGAGGGTAAATATTGTTGAAATTAGAAGCTGCACGTTGTTTTTCTAAAAAGATTTGACCATCTTTTACTTCTTTTAAACGTTTAGCAAGGTGATCTTCTAAATCAGCGAATACTTGTGAAGCATAAATTTCTACTTTTTCTTTTAGTCTAATAGCTTCGTCATGAGCTTGGCTTCTGATAGTTGCAGCATCTTCCAAAGCTTTTCTTTTAAATTCGTCACATTCTGCTTGTATGCCTTCTTTATATTTATTAGCTTGTTTTTGAAGTTCAATCATTTGAGTTGATTCACTCAATGCTCTTTGAGCTTCTTGTTGAGCATCAGTAATGATTTTTTCTGCTTTTTGTTGTGCTTCAACTTGGATTTCTTCACGTCTTTTTAATAAAGCTCTTGCTTCTTGAATTTCTGTAGGAAGAGCATGAAAAATGCTGTCAATTATTTCTTCAATATCCTTAACTTTTACCGCTGAAATATAATTTGGTAAAATAGGAAAACTTTTATCAAGTACCATTTCTAATTGTTTTAGTAATTCGTATATCCCGTTTTGTTGCATAATTACTTAATCCCTTCCTTACTCAAATATATAGTACAACAATCAAATTTATTTAGCAAATTATTTTTTAAAAAAGTTAAAAACAGGTTCCGGTACGAATTTTGAAATATCTCCACCCATAGCAATAATTTCTTTTACAGTGCTAGATGAAATGAAATTGTATCTGGGTCTAGTTGTTAAAAATATTGTTTTTATTTCTGGAGCAAGAGTTGTGTTTGATTGTGAAAGTTGCATTTCAAACTCAAAATCAGATACTGCACGAAGTCCACGAATTAAAATTTTAGCACCTTTTGATTTTGCATATTGAACGGTTAAGCCTTCGAATGAATCAACTTCAACATTTTCTAAATCAGCTACTGATTCTTTAATTAATTTGACTCTGTCTTCTACTGATAAAAACCCTTTTTTACTTGTGTTTTTTGATACTGCAATTATGACTTTATCAAAAATTTCTGCAGCCGTATTTAGTACGTCTAAATGCCCTTTTGTTATTGGATCAAAACTCCCTGGATAAATTGCTATTTTCATTTCGTTCACCTTGTTTTACAAAAATAATGTTATCACAAAATTAATTTATGTCTATTACACTAATTCCATCTCCACCTTCTTCGGCTTCACCAAATCTGTATTTTGCAACGTAAGGAGATGTTGAAAGAAAATCTTGAACTGCACTTTTTAGTGCTCCTGTTCCGTGTCCGTGAATTACATATACTGGAGTTAAGTTCGCTAAACTTGCTTTGTCTAAGAAATATTCAAGACTATCAAGAGCCTCTTCTACTCTGTAACCTCTTAAATCAAGAGTGTTTGACATATTTATTCTTTCAATATTGCAAGATTCTTTAGGATAAAATCTTAGTGTTGGTTTAGATAAATATTTTTCTTCTAAAAATGCTAGTTTTTCTTTATCAATTTTTGTTTTTATAAATCCCATTTGAACAAATACTTTCCCACTTTTGTCAGGTAGTGAAAGTATTTCTACTGATTGGTGTAAATCTTTTAGAAGAACTTTGTCACCTATTTTGATATTTTCCCAAGCTAATTCTGTATAATTTTCGCTTTCGTTTTCAGAATTTGCTTTGTCGTTGAAATTCTTTTCAAGTTTTGCAAGTCTTGCATAAGAGCGTCTTGCAATCTTTTCAGATTTTTCTTTGCGCATTTGTTTTAAAATATCTTTTATTTCGTCTTTTGTTTCTTCTATTTCGGTATCAAATTTATCTCTTAATGATTTGATTGTTTTTTTCTTATCTTTTTTTAATTCAGAAAGTTTTTTGTCGTATTCTTTTTTTGCTTCAAGTGCATCTTTGTTTAATTGCTCTGATTCGGCTAAATTTTTTGAAAGTTTTTGTTGCATATCTTGTAATTTTTCAACAACAACAAATGATGGGTCTTTTTGAGAAGAAACGATTTCTTTTGCTTTTGTAATGAGTTGTTTGTCTAATCCTAAACTATCTGAAATGAGAATAGCATTGCTTAACCCTGGAATACCGATGATTAGTTTGTATGTAGGTTTTAGCGTTTCTGAGTCAAATTCAACGCAGGCATTTTTGAAATATGTGTTTGAATATTCTAATCCTTTTAATTCTCCGAAGTGAGTTGTTACACAGGTTGTTGCACCTTTTTTAGCTAAATCTTCAAGTATAACTTGTGCAAGCACGCATCCTTCTTGTGGGTCTGTTCCTGCACAAATTTCATCTAATAAAATAAGTGTTTCATCGTTGCTGTTTTCGGTTATTCTTATTATGTTTTTCATGTGTGATGAAAAAGTTGAAAGACTTTGAGCGATATTTTGTTCATCACCTATGTCTGCAAAAATATTTTTAAAAGGATAAACTTTTGCTTCGTGGCAAGGTAAGAAAAGTCCAGCTTTTGTCATTAATACAAAAAGTCCGATTGTTTTTATTAATACAGTTTTTCCACCAGTGTTTGAACCAGTGATGATTATTGATTTGTATCCGTTTCCAATTTCAAAATCGTTTGCAATAACATCTTTTTTGTATTCGCAAAGTAGTGGATGTTTCATTTGTATAAATTTTAGATATTTTTGTGCTGTTATTTCAGGTTCTACAGCATTTAATTTGTTTGCATATCTTGCTTTTGTAAAATGAAAATCAATTTGAGCTAAAAAATCTTCTGTTTGTCTGATTTCTTCAATGTTTTTTCTTATTTCTTTTGTTAGGTCAGTAAGTATATTGATAATTTCTTGATAAATTTTTGATTTTACTTCTCTTATTTTGTTATTAAGTGGAATTATTTGTTTTGGCTCTATATAAAATGATTGGTTACTTGCAGAAATATCGTGTATGATACCGTCAATTTTGCTTTTTGAAGATGCTTTTACTTGAAATACAACTCTGTCATCACGTGTTGTGTAGATTTGTTCTTGTAAGTGTTTTGAAAAATTAGCATCATTCAAAAGCTCGTTTACTCTTGTTTTTAAATTTGTTTCGCTATCTTTTAATGAATTATTTAGTGCTGATAGTTCAGGAGTTGCATCTGGTTTTACGATTAAATTTGAATCAAATGTTTCAAAAATTCTGTCTTCAAAGTCTTTGTCTGAATAAAGAGCAAGTGCAATAGTATTCAAAAGACTTTCTTTTTCAGAATTGTTTTTTATAAAATTTTTTACTAATCTTGAACTTTCTATTGTTTTTCCGACATTGAAAATTTCTTCTTCTTGTAAATAACTTCCAAGTGTTGATTGAATGATTTTTTGAATATCATATACAAAGCCAATAGGTAATTCTAAACCTTTATCTAAAATTGCTTTTGCTTCTTTAGTATATTGAAGTTGCTCTTTTATAATATTTATATTTTGTGAAATATTAAGACTTAAACAAAGATTTTTGCTCTGTTCTGTTTTTGCGAAGGTAGAAAGAGTTGCTAAAATCTTATCAAATTCAAGTGTTTTTAAATCGTTTTCTGTAAAATCCATAAAATATTTTTAAAATAAAAACAAGCTAAAATCAATATATAGTTTGATTTTTACGAATTATGTTAAGTTATGTTAACTAAAATAAAATCAAAAAGGCAATTTTTTGAGAAGTATATACTTTATATATATGTAGAGAGTAAACAAAAAACCAAAAGGAGAGTAAGAATATGTCATCAATAGTAAATGCTTGTTATTATATAGACAATTGTTATAAAACAGCTGAATACAATAAACAAAAAATTGCATTAAGTTCAGAACTTGATGAATGTATGGCATTAGCTGATAGATATAACGAAAAATTAGCTGATTTAGAAGAAGCTAAAAAAGATGGCGAATATTATAGCGTATTCGAAATGAAAAGATACGAACAATTGATTGATGCTGTTGAATACAGAGAAGAATGTATCAACAAAAAAATCGAAAGAATAAATACATCAAGTGAAATTTCATCTGCTCAAGCTAGTGGTTTCAAAGATGGTATTGATAGCAACGAATTTACATTCTCATTTAAATAAATAGTAAAAATGTAAATAAAAAGGATTTAATTATTCTCTCTCTCTCTCTCTCTCTCTCTCTCTCTCTCTCTCTTAATAAAATACGAATTTGCCACCGAATTATCGGTGGTTTTTTTTTACGAAAAAAATCAAAAAATAAAAGTCAGTAAAATAAGGCGTTTGGGCGGTAATTATTAAGAAATGTAACGGACAAGAAAAAGAAAAAGCAATTTTTTAAAGAGTATATACTTTATATATATGTAGAGAGATTAATTCAAAGGAGAGTATACAATGTCAGGAACAGAATTTTTAACATTACAAATTAGTTCTGGAATTGCAAAAGAATATGATTCTTTGAATATCGCATACGTAACAAATGAACTTTCAAATTTAAAATCAACAGTAGATAAATTGGAAGATCAAAAATCAGATTACCAAGAAGTAAGCAATTATTTAATCGGAAAAGATAAAAGAGATACAGTTGAATACAGATTAGTAAAAGATGAAATCAAATCAATAGATAAAAAATTAAAAGAATTAGCTGATGAAGAAACAGACTTAAACTTCTTAAAAACAAGATATGAAAATCTAGTACAAGAAGATAACGCTGAAGAAAAAAGTTTCCAAGAAGCAGCTGATAAAGCAATCAAAAGCTCGTTTACAATAGCATAAGTTTTTGAAATAAAAAAGATTTAATAATTAATAAAATTAATTATTCTCTCTCTCTCTCTCTCTTAATAAAATACGAATTTGCCACCGAATTATCGGTGG
>JAKSUT010000092.1 GCA_024408705.1 bacterium
TATTACCGTGACAAGTAGCAATCAACATAACACCACGTTCTGCGATTGTTCTTGCTGCTTGTGCTTCTGCTTCTGTACCGATTTCATCAACTACGATAACTTCTGGAGTATGGTTTTCAACAGCCTCTATCATTATATCTTTTTGAAATTCAGGTTGTGAAACTTGCATTCTTCTTGCTTTACCAATAGCAGGATGCGGAAGGTCACCATCACCGGCAATTTCATTTGAAGTATCAACGACAATAACTCTTTTATGAAGTTCATCTGCCATCAATCTTGAAATTTCTCTCAATTTAGTTGTTTTACCAACCCCTGGACGACCTAGGAATAATATACTCTTTCCTTGTACAACAAAATCCTTTATACAAGAAATTGTCCCTGTAACAACTCTACCAACTCTACAAGTTAAACCAATAATTTTTCCTTGTCTGTTTCTTATTGCACTTATACGGTGGAGTGTTCCAGGGATACCAGAACGATTATCAGAAGTAAATTCCGCAATTCTTTGCGTAATATATGATATATCCTCATCACTGATGGTCTTTGTACCAAGACATTCTATATCACCATTTGAATGTCTTATTTCAGGTAATCTCCCGATGTCCAAAACTATTTCTATGACATCGCCCATCTTTTCAAAATCTGTGTGCTCTCTTACCCACTGAGGTAGAATTTCAATTAATCTTTCAAGATCACTGTGAAATTGCACGTTATTCATATATTATTCAACCTTTCTTTGAAAGTGTAAACGACAGTTCCTTTATTATTATCGCATATTTTCAACTTTTTATCGGTTGGTTCTTACACTCCAATTATAACACTTTTTTTAGTGTTTACAGCAATAATTCATTCTTTAGGATGAGCAAAGTTTTACATAACTTCACAAACCCAACAGGGCTGAATTAGTGTAATAATAACAGTTTTAGCGATTATTACAAATTATTAAGCGGATATTTTAAGCATTTTTTAAATGATTTGTAGTCAAAACACTTATAAATTCTATCATTGAAATTGGTTTAGTTTTTAAATCACCAGATTTTATCAAGCCTTGCATTATTCCCAAAACACAAGCCTCACAAGTAGTTACGGCATAATCCGTTTTTTGTGATTTTAAATTTTCTGCGGTTTGTAAAGATATATTTTCAGATAACGCCATATTTTTTAGAGCAAAACTTCCAGCAAAGCCACAACAACTGTCAAAATTACACATTTGCTTATAATCTAAATTTTTAAATTTTGAACAAAGTTCATCAACTAAATTCAAATTTGTTTCATGACATGGTTTTTTATATGTAAAAGATATTTTTTCATCTAATGAAATAACATCAAGATTTTCAAGCAAATACTCTGACACACTTTTCGATTTTTTCTTGATATTTTCAAGTTTTTCAAGAAGTTTTTTATCCGTAATATATTCAGAATAATGTTCAATTGTATGTTTACAAGTTGCACAATCGGTCAAAAACACATCAAAATCATCTGGAATATTTTTCAAATTGTATTCTATTCGTTTTTTAAATTGTTCGATATCACCACTTGATAGCATTGGCATTCCGCAACATTTAAAATCGACTTCTCGAATATTTACACCTATTTTAGCTAACAAATTTTCTGCTAATATGCGTGTTTTAGGATTTATATAAGAAATACAACCTTTAAAATACACTGCTTTTTTTATTTGTTTTTCGTGTTTTTCTCTTTTTAAATTTGAAATATCTACATACTCATTCATAAGAATAATTTTTCTTCCAAATATATTCTTTTTTAAAATTGGATAAAAAAATCTTACAAATTTTGGAATAAAAAATAATCTGTATAATTTTAGGCAAAAACCTATTAATTTAAATAAATTTTCAAAAACTGTCGTTGAAAAAATAAATTTTTCAAACATATTTTTTTTAGATTCAAAATAGTCTGCTTTTGCTGCTAATAAAATTTTTCTTGCATCAATTTCCACAGGACAAAAATCTTTGCAAGCATTACACATCAAGCACATATCAAGGTATTTATTGATATTTTCATTTAATTTTAAATCGCAATTTAAAACACCATTTAACATAATAAATTTGCCACGAGAAACAGCACAATCATTGCCTGTAACTTTATAGACAGGACAAACAGACATACAAAGTCCGCATTTTGAACAATGTTGAATTTGAGATTCGTATTCACATAAATTTTTCAAAATGCGGACTCCTTGTAATTTTTGATTTGTATTTTGTTACTATTCGTTTGCTGAAGCACCAATTTCATGAAGTTTGATAAAATTAGTTTTACCAACCATCAAATCTGGCAAAGCACCTGTTATAATAACTTTATCACCGTTTTTCATTTCAAATTTAGCTTTTAATCCGTCTTCCAAATCTTTTACAGTATTACTACTAAAGTTTCCATTAATATTCATTTCTGCTGGATATACATCAGAGAATAATATCATGCGACGCGTGTTTCTGTAACTTGGACAAAAACTTAAAATTGGAACACTTGGTTTTGCTTTTGATAGCAATTTTGGAGTATAACCACTTGCAGTCAATGTAATGATTGCTTTTACATCAACTTTTTCAACCATATCAATAATTGCTGTACAAATAGCTATTGAATCATCTTTGCAAGCTTCAATTAAATCTTTTGAATATTTATTATGTACCATTAATTGACTATTTTCAACATTAGCAGCAATTGATGACATCATTTTAACGGCTTCTACAGGATATTTACCTGCTGCTGTTTCACCTGATAACATAATTGCATCTGTACCATCAAGAATTGCGTTTGCAACATCTGATGCTTCTGCACGTGTTGGAATAGGTTGTTCTATCATTGATTCAAGCATTTGAGTTGCAACGATTACAACTTTTCTTTGAGCATTTGCTTTTTTGATAATTTCTTTTTGAACAATAGGTACTTTTTCTGGTGAAATTTCAATACCTAAATCACCTCTTGCAACCATTATCCCTGCTGAACGAAGAATAATTTCATCAACATTTTCAACTGCTTGAGGTTTTTCAATTTTTGAAATAATTTTGATTTTACCATTGTTTTGCTTAATTATTTCACGAAGTTCCATTACATCTTTTTCATCTCTTACAAATGATAGACCCAAATAGTCTATTTCATTATCGATTGAGAATTTTACAAATGCTTTATCTCTTTCAGTTAAAACATTCAAACTTCCTTGAGAACCTGGAATATTAATACCTTTTCTTTGTTTCAATAAACCGCCGCAAAGAACTTTTGCATTTACAATATCACCTTCAACGCCCAAAACTTCCATAACAAGTTTTCCGTCGTCAAGCATTATTTTTTCGCCAATTTTTACATCTTTAGCAATTCCTTCATAATCAACAGGAATTATATCGTCTTCTTTTTTTGCTGCGTGTTTAAATTTAACGATTGAATCTTTTATAAGTTCAATTGGTTCATCTAACAAACCAACTCTTATTTTTGGACCTTGCAAATCCATTAATACAGGAATTGGATATCCAACTTCTTTTTCAACTTCTCTTATAATATTTAATCTTTTTAAATGTGTTTCTTCATCAGCATGAGAAGAATTTAATCTAAACATTGTAACACCGGCATCAACCAAAGCTCTAATTGTTTCTTTTGTTTCGCTGCTTGGTCCGATTGTTGCTATTATTTTCGTACTATTAAATTTTTTCATGGGGTCTCCTCCTAATCAAATTTATTTTAACACAAACACAACTCCCTGCAAAAAATAAAAATCAATTATTAATATTTAATATTATCCTATTGTTCTGTCTAACAAGATATAGTTTTTTATTTTGGCAAGAGAAAAACTGTATTGAAAAGAAAAGTTGAACGACATAATAAGGAGAATTTAAATTATGAAAAGACAATTAATTGCACTTTTAAGCATGGTAACTTTTGCAATTGGAACACAATATGGCTTTGCCGCTTGTCCAATCTCAGACGACAACCCTTGTTATAATTCTTGTGAAAGTGAATCTTGCAAAGAGAAAAAAGGTTGTTGCGAAGATTGGCTTTACACAACAAATTTAGAAGAATATTTTTGCAAAATGAATTTATCAGACAATCAAAAAAGTGAAGCAATAAGAGCAATTGAAGAATTTAAAGATAGCACTCAATCAATGAGAAACTCTGATTGCACCTGCTCTTCAAAAGAAGAATGTAGAGAATACAGAAGAGCATTACGCACACTTGATAATCAGATGAAAAATATCATCACAAAATGTCAAAAAAATGATTACAAAGCAATAAGAAAAGAAGTCAAAGATCAAGTAAAACTTTGTCATCATTGTTTGATAGGACCATCTCCAAAATGTAAAAGTACTTGTGACTAAAAAATAACTAAAAAGCACGTCAATTAAAATTGACGTGCTTTTTTATAACTTAAATTATTAAATTTGTTTTAATACTTCTTCCAATACGATTAAGGCATCATTTGGAAGTTTATCAATACCGTTATTAAATACATCTCTTGATTTTACAAAATCAATTCTATCTTGCATTCTCTTTTTAAATTGTTCTTTATAATCAGCATTTTCAAAAGTCAATTCATAACCTTCAATATCCATTATTTCTATATCAGAGAAGTTTTCCCATTTATGAAAATCTGATTTTCCTTCAACAATGGCTTCAATTATACCAAGAGTAACTTGTGGTGTAACTTTTTTACCCATAAATTCTCCTGTATTCAAGATATAACATTCAACTCCGTCTAATATAAGTTGTTTAAATCTTGTATAATCTCTTTCTAAAGGATAAACCCTGAATGGATTTGCATAAGGTTCTACAACCAACGCATTTGGATCAACACCCTCTGCTAATCTTTCTGCACTTGTACGTTTTGTAGCTAATGTCGCACCCATTGCAGAGCCTAAAGAAGCACCTGAAAGTTTTAATACAGGTGGAATTGTAGGGTCTTTCATAAGCCAGAAAATAGCATTAATTGGTTGATTAATTCTATCTACTCTATTTTTTGACCAAAATCTTGATTTTACTGCACGACCGTTACCATTCCTAACATCTTCTGTTATCGCATGTAAAGTGCCGTCTTTAGCTTGAATTACGCCATTATTTTGCAAAGTTAAAATATATTTGTTATCTTCGCAATTTATCGGATAATCTGCTGTTTTATCAAAATAAGCAGGTTCTAATGCGATTGAATATTTATCTTTTACATTGATAATAAATGCATCATCATGCAAAACTGTAATGTCGTATTTATTATTATGTTTAGCGTGAGTAATAGTAGATTTTCCACTGCCTGAAAGTCCAAACACGGCAACTTGATATGATTTATTATTTGGTAAATTATATCTTTTCATACCGCCATGACAAGCCGCATAACCACTTGCAGCAGCTGTACCCCAAGCAAGTGTAAGTGTTCCTTTTTTATGTTCTCCAAAATATTTCATTCCTAAAATTGCTGCGCAATTATGTTTTGGATCAAAATAAGTTAAACCATAAGGGAAATCTGGATGTTGCCAATCAGGATTTGAATAAATATAAATATCACCTCTTGGAATTGGCATTGATTTTTTATATTTTTTTAAAAATTCTCTATTTTCTGCTTGGAAATTTAATAACCAAGAAAGCATTATGTTTTCGTGATTTTTAGGAATTAACAAATGTGCTTTCACCATAAAATCTTCATCAAGACCAATGATAACATTTGCTTTATACATTGTTTTATATCTTGAATTATAAATAGCTTCTCTTATAACTGGCAAAAGTTTTGCTTCATCACAGCCTTCTGTTCCTACAATTTTTCTTGCAGCAGTGCAACGTCCAACAATTGCACCATCATTGAACAATAATTGATTTGCACCAAAAGGAAGCCCTAATTTTGTAGCCTTGTATATTTTTCTGCCTTTTAATTCAACTGTTCCTGCTGATTTTTTTGCTAATTTATATGCTTGTGCAACTGATTTAATCTCTTTTACATTATTTCCAAAAAAGGGAGCAGTTATTGTTGCTCTTGAAGCTGACATAATCTCTTTCATATCTTCTGACAAAAATTCAATACTCGACATTACCTTTTCTCTCTTTCCGTACACATTTCGGGGTTATATTAATAATAAATTAATAAATACTTCCTTATAGAACTTTTTAATAATACTCGCATTTTTTTAAAATGGCAAGCATATTTATCTTAAAAAAAACAAAGGCGGGATTTTTGATTTTATCAAAAATCCCGCCTTTCAAATCCTTTTAAAATTTAATTATTTAGCAAGTTGAGTTTGATAGAAAGCATTGTTAGAAATTGCTTTTGCGATTAAATCTCTTCCACCTTCTTGCATTGCAACTAAGTTATTTAATCTTTTTACTAATATATCATTTTGATAATTTGCACCAACTTTATTTTTTAATAATTGCCAAGTTCTTGCTTCTGTCGTAGTTGCTCTAACTTCTTCTTCATAAGTAGCTTGTGGTAATTGGTGAACACTTTCGTGAGCGATTAAACAAGCTAATGCTTCTTTTGGAG
>JAKSUT010000093.1 GCA_024408705.1 bacterium
TTGAAGATAACTTGAATTTTTCCGTCATCTGATGCACCTTTGAATAATGTTTTTGCTTCGTCCATATAAGCACTAACATCTTCAACTGTAATTTCAGGTTTATCAATATAATATACTGAAAGTTTTTTCATCAAGTTTTGAGCTTTTTCAGGATATTCACCATCTAACAATGCAGCAGCTTCGATTGCTTTATCCATTGCTTCTGGTGTGAAATCTTTTTCAATATCTTTTAATAGAATTGGTTGTTCTTTGAATGCTTCTTTTACTTGTGTTGGACTTAACATTGGAAGTGAAGTATCACCAAAGTTGCTAAACATATCAGAAATCATTGGTGATTTCATATCTCCGTAATATGTTTCTTTTTGTTGTAATGCGATGAATTTGATATTTTTAGGTGGATTTTTCACCATGTTATAAAATTCTTCTGTAGGATTCCAACTGCCCATACCTGAAGCATCTACTTTTGTTTCTTTATCTACAAGTTCATCTTCGTTGAAAACAATAATGTGTGTTTTGCTTGTATCTTCTGCAAGTTTTTTTGCAGTATTAGCGATTTTGTTGCTGTCAATGTCTTCTAATACTGTAAGTGTTGCGTTTGATGAATTTAATTTTCCTTTGTCTAATGATTCAGAATCTTGCATTACATAATTGATACTGTTGATTAAGTAATCTGATTTTGCATCGTTATCACTTAAAACAAACATGTTTACGCCTAAAGAAAGGTTTTTCAAAACTTTTTTAGCTTTTGCATCAAATGCTGATAAGTGAACGCTATTTTCATTAAATGTACGTTCAACAGGTTTATCATTAGCTTGGTAGTCTGCAACTATTCTTTCCAAACCTTGTGTAATATAACTTTTTTGAGTTGCTGTTTGACCAACGTTCATTACACTTTGTACAATAAATGTTGCAGGAAGTTTTATTTTTGTGTTTCCGTAAGATTCTTTAGTAGCAGTATAAGTTTGATAAATTTTATCAGCTACTTCGTCTTTGTAAGTAACTTTTTCTTTATCTTTAAGAGGAATGATTTCTCCTTTTTCTGCTTCTATTTCTTCATCTATGCCTTTTAGTTCTGTTGCTATTGCAATTTTTAAGTTGTCCATAGCTTTTGCATCAGAAAAAATATTTTTTCCTAAGATGGTTGTATAAATACCAGCATTTTCAGATTTTAAACTTTCATTACTGTGTGCTTGAGGATTTTTTCTTGCATCTTCAACTTTTTCTATGAAATTAAGAGTAGAAAGCAAGTTTGCTGCAAAAATGTGTCTTTCGTCAACTTCTTTGTCGCCATATTCTTTTGCGATACTTTCAGCAGTAGTTAATGTTTCTAATGCTTCATCAGTTGATGCTTCTTTAATTTCTTTCATTTTTTGATCTGCTGATTTTGTTGCAGAACCAAATGTAATATATGATTTTGGAAATACTCTTGTTTCTTTATCGTTCAGAATAGGATTTTGCATGTTCGTATTTTGAACTTTATTCTTCTTTGGTAGTTGAGAATAATTGCCTGTAATCCCTAAAACGCTTGATTGATTGATTTTTTCTATCATAAATATTACTCCTATGGACCTTTTCTGATAAGTGTATAAAGAACATCAATATTTTTTTTTGCCATCATGTGAAAAAACTGTTACAAATAAATTTAATTTTAAAATAATAATTCCTAAAATTTCAAGAATAGCAAGAATATTAGCCATGTTAAGTATTGTAACAAAATTTGAGTTTTCTGAAATTCGATACCCTGAAAATCCTTTATATACATGTAAGTTGAAACAAATCACTAAAACTTATATATTAAACACACACACTACTACACACGAGGAATTGAAAAACAAATTCCAACCACATTTTTTAATAAAATGTGGCTTTTTTTTGGCTTTTTTATAGAAATTTTCAAATAAAAAGATGGAATATATAAGTATATTCCATCTTTTAGTTATGTTTTAAAAACTAAATTTATTTTTTCTTATTTTTTTTAGATTTAGTTTTTTCTTTGTTGTCTTTGTCATGGCATGAACAAGTGCAATCTTCATCACAATTTTCATCGCAATTACATTCTTCTTCGCCACAATCACATTTTTCTAATTCTTTTTCAGCTTCTTTTTTGCAAGCGTCAATTTCTTCTTTGCACTCACAAGTTTCAGCTTTTGGACATTCTTCGCAATCTGTGTCTGAATCTTTATATTCGCAATCACAATCTGCGCAAGGGTCTTCATCTTCTATGACGCATTCGCAAGTTTCAACCTTTGGACAATTTTCACAAAGCATGTCTGTTTCTTTGTATTCACAGTCACAATCTGTGCATTTGTCTTCTGCGACACATTCGCAAGTTTCAACTTTTGGACATTCATCGCAAGTCATATCAGAATCTTTGTATTCGCAGTCACAACCTTCACAAGGGTCATCAATTTCTTCTGCTTTAGCTTCTTTTTCTTTTTTAGCTTCTTCTTCAGCTTTTATAACAGCATTTATTTCGTCTTCTTCTTTTGCTCTTAATACAGGAATAGAAAGCATAAGTGCCATTTGTTCACCTTCTTGTTCAAAGTTAAGTTCAAGAGCATCTTTGTCCATTTCAACATATTTTGAAAGAACTTCAATCATTTCTCCACGCATTCTTTCTAGCAAATATGGAGTTAGATTTGTTCTATCTTGCATTAAAACAAGTTTTAATCTGTTACAAGCTGCGTTTTTTGCGCTATCTTCGTCTGTTTTTGTGTCTTGTTGGAAAAATCCGACAACTTTTTTATACAAATCTGTAAATATATCTTTCATTATCCTTGCTCCTTACCAAATAATTTTGTGAAGAAATTTTTGATTTTTTCCACAAAACTTTTAGGTTCTTCCAAGTTTAAAAATTCTACTTCTTCTCCCAATATTCTTTTAGCAACATTTTGATATGCCATACCTGCTAATGCTTTTTCATCATTAACGATAGGTTCACCTTTGTTTGTTGAAGTAATGATGCCTGTGTCTTCCGGAATTATACCGATAAGCCCGCAAGATAAAATATCTACAACATCTTCAACACTCATCATGTCGTTTGATTGAATCATGCTTGGTCTTACTCTGTTTAGAAGTAATTTGTATGATTCGATTTCTTCTTTTGCTTCTAAAAGACCGATAATTCTGTCAGCATCTCTAACTGCAGACATTTCAGGAGTAGTTACAACAATTGCTTCTGTTGCTCCTGCTACTGCGTTTTGGAAACCTTGTTCAATACCTGCTGGGCAATCAACAAGGATAAAATCATATTCTTCTTTTAGTTCATCACAAATTGATTTCAAATGTTCTTGTGATAAAGCACTTTTATCTCTTGTTTGTGCTGCTGCAAGCAAGTTTAAATTAGGGTTTTTCTTGTCTTTTACAAGTGCTTGTTTAAGTTTGCATCTTTCTTCTACAACATCAACAATTGTATATACAATTCTGTTTTCAAGACCAAGAAGCAAGTCTAAATTTCTAAGACCTATATCTGTGTCTATTAAAACAACTTTTTGTCCTGCTTTTGCAAGCGCTGTTCCGATGTTTGCACTGGTAGTTGTTTTTCCTACACCGCCTTTACCGGAAGTTATTACTATTACTCGACCACTCATTTTTTCTCCTTTTTATGTTCTATTTTAGTCAATTTCGTTTATTTTGTGAATGATAATTTCGTTATTTTCAATCATAGCCTCTTCAGGTATGAATTGATTTGAACGTTGGATATATGGAATATTATCCGTATCAGGTCGTCTTGCATAGCAACCTGAAATTCTTAATTGTATTGCATTAAGTTTTAATGCTCTAATTGTAGCTGTTTCGTTTCCTCTTGCTCCAGCATGTGCAATACCGCCAAGCACACCCCATACAGTGATGTCACCTTTTGCAATGATTTCGCTACCAGGGTTTGTGTCACCAACTAACAAAATGTTTCCGTCATAACTCATTGTTTGACCAGAACGTAAGTTCTGTCTTAAATATAATGTTGGAAGTTTTGATGTATCTTCATTTTCAGATTTTTCTTTTTCTTCTTCTTTTTCTTCCATTGGTTTTTCTTCTTCAAGTTCATCATCTTCTGAATATGAAGGGTATGAAACTGTTTCAGTCAAAGCTTCTTCATCACTTACTTCAACTGTGATTTCATCAAGTTCGCCTAAATCTTCAAGTAGGATTTCTGCTTCTTTTAATTCTTCAATTTCGTTTTCTTCTTCTTCCTCTTCTAAATCTTCATAATCAAGAGTTTCGTAAGATTGTGTTGAATATTCATTATCTTCTTCATCAGCTTCTGGTGTAGATTCGTCAAGTTCTTGAACTTCAATTTCATTTTTTAATTCAGAAATTTTTATGTCTAAACTTTCGGCAGAGTCTTTTGTAGTATTTGAATTTGTTGATACAAAAGCTAATGTCGAACCCATAGAGCTGATTAAAGAATTGATGCTCATTATTTGTGATTTGTTTAAGTCAATATCATTCAATTTTAAGCAGATATTTTTCCCTTTAGCATCTGGTAAATCAAGAATATCGCTTAATTCAAGAATAATATCAGCAGCACTTTTTGCGTTGCTTAAATCAATAATGAAACCATTTTCTAAAAAACCTTTTTCTGACATTTGAGAACCTTTAATAAAACTGTTACACAAGTAAATATATCTTAAATATAGAGATTTAACAAATAAAATTTTTCAAAATTAAGCAAATAAAAATTGATGATGGGAGCATGCTCTATAATTAAAAGGGCATGGGTTTTTTAATAAAATTTACATTTCTTAATTAAAAATCAAATCATGAAAACCCATGCCATGAGCATGTTTTCATGATTTGATGTGTCAATAACCATGTCATGATGAGCTTTTACCATGAGTGTAAAGTTGCTATTATAGGCTATTTCAGAGGTTAGGGTAATTGTTTCAAAATGTAATATTGTGGCTAAAACCCTATTGAAAAATGATTCTTAGTCAATATAATGAAAATACATTAAAGTTCAGATGAGCTTTTAAGGGATAGTTAAATAACAATACTTGAACTAAATTGGGGAATTTGTTTTAAAAGGTATTGTAAATATTTTGGAGGAAGAACTTTGTTTAGAAGTCGTGATATGGGGAGAACTGTAGCTGTTAGAAGATGGACAGTAACAGCAATGGATTGTTATAAAAGAGGATGTAATTGTAACGGATGTTTTTATCAAGATTTTTTCAGTGGCTCAACTCAAAAATGTCAGATGAAAGCTGCTGTATTAGAACTTGTTAGAACTCTTGGTACACCAGATGTAGAAATTCAACAGGTTTTACCTGATTAAGTATTGAAAAAGATAGATTAAAAGACATTAAAGACGGGTTTTATCTCGTCTTTTTCTTTATAAAAAACTATTTAGCACTTTAAATTTTTATTTTTGGGTGTATAATGAATAAGTGATTATTTTTTTATTGGAGGTATTTAATGCACATTCATGTAAATGGAAAAAACATAGAAATTACAGATGCTATTAAGGCTTATGTTAAAGAAAAACTTGGAAAAGTAGCAACTCATTATGATCAAATTCAAGCTATTGATGTTGTTTTATCTGTAATTAAAAATCCTGCTGCAACAGGAAAGCATATTGCAGAAGTTACTTGTAAATTAACTTCAGGTACAATTCATTGTGAAGAATCAGCAGAATCTATGTATGCAAGTATTGATTTGTTGGCTGACAAATTAAGCAGACAGGTTAAAAAATACAAAGATAAAAACTTATCTTCAAAAGACAAATCAGCTTCTATCAGAACTGATGTAGTTGAAGAAAAAGAAGTTGAAGAAGTAGTTGAATAAACTAAGTTAAAAAATAAAAAATACCTTCAGGTTTATACTTGAGGGTATTTTTTTATGAAATTATTGAAAAATTTATAGAAAAACATTATATTTGTTTTATGAGAAAATTTTTTGTTTTTATAATTTTTATATTTTTTGTTTTGTCGCAACAAGCCTACGCGGAAAAATTTATCACAGGTGGTGTTACATATAACGTCGATGAAGCAAGAGAATATGTTTTTGATGACGTTCAACCATTTAAAATCAATACTAAATATGCGTTTGAAAGAAGCGATAATGTTGAAAGAATAGTGTATTCTTATGACAATAATCATAAAATAATTGCCGCAACAGTTTTGTATAAAACTGAAATGAGTAAAGCATATATTTATGATGCGAATAAAAAGTTAATTTATGTAGATATTTATGATAAAAACGTAAATATATTTCCACATAGAGGTTATAGGTACAACCTAAATGGCAAATTAGTGCTTACAAGTTTGAGTGTGTCAAGGGATGAACATTTTAGATTTGATTCATACGGAAATCTTTTGGCTCATTCAATAAATGGCATAATTTATGATGAGAATGGAAATGTTATTGGAACGGCTAAATAACTTGTAAAATTTTCTTCTTTGGTGTAAATTCTAAGTAGTGTGTTACACAAAAAAGGAGAGTTCACAATGAGTGAAAGAAAATTAGTT
>JAKSUT010000094.1 GCA_024408705.1 bacterium
GTTTTGTATGCTCCAAAATCTGGTGAAGAATCAAGAAAAGAATTAAAAGAAGTTGTTTCTGAACTTTCTGAAAAATATTCTCCAGAAGTTATAGAAGCAAAAAAACAAGCTTTAGAATCAATGGATTTGATGAAATATAAATTAGAAAGACAATTTAGAAAAATTGCTCATATGATTAAATCAAGAAAAATGAGAAAAGCAAAAGAATTAGAAGGCGAAGCAGATTATAATTTTAATTAAGGCTTTGAAAGGAAATAAAAGTAATGGACACATCGCAAATTGTTTTAAATAATGGTTTGACTTTTTTAGCCGTTGCTACAGGTATTACTGTTCTTGTGGTTGGTGGCTTTTTAGTTAAATTGTTGTTTGATATGTCAAAATTGGCAAAGAATTTATCAGATACAACAGTTGTGATAAAAGATGAATTAAAACCAGCATTGAGTGAATTGAATAGTACTTTGAAAAGTATAAATTCAATAACAAAAAATGCAAATAGCAAGGTAGATAGCTTTTCAAAAATGTTAGAAGAAGTTTTTGGAGTAGGTTCTATCATGTTTAAAAGAGCTAAATCTTTATCAGGTGGTCTTGTAAAAGGTTTTACAAAAGGTTTAGTTACTGTATTGAAAATGTTTTTAAAACGTAAATAAGGAGAAAATTATGTCAGCAGGAAAATTTTTAGCAGGTTTTATCGTAGGTGGTGCATTAGGCGCAATTGCAGGAGTTTTATTAGCACCTCAAGAAGGTTCAAAAACTCGTGAAATGTTGAGCGATATGTCAAAAGATGTTGCAGAAAAAACTGATAAAACTGTAAGAGAAATTCAAGATAAAGCAGAGGATATTGTTTCTGATCTTCAAGATAAAGGTGAAGAAATAATGGGTAAAATTCAAGATTTGATTAATAAACAAAAAGTTGAAGATTAATTTTGTTTAAAAAATAAAAAGGGCGAAAAGTTTTACTTTTCGCCCTTTTTTTATCTTGAAAATATTAGAAATCTCTAGAATTAATAAGTTTAACGTGATTTAAAATTTTTATAGCATCAATATCTGCTCCAGCGGTTATTCCGCTTGATTCTCCATATAATGTTGTTTTGTAATAATTGCTTTTATTTTCTGAAACAAAAGCTGTTTCACTGTTATCATCAACTATTCTTAGATATTTAATCATTGAGATATTTCCTGCGCAACCATTTGAGATATCAAAATAATTACTGCCATAAACTTTTCTTTGAGAGCCTAATGAATTTGTGTTTGCGTAATATTCTCCATTTATACTCTTATCGTACTCTGTCCATTTTGATATTCCGCAAGCGCTTATATTAGTCCAAGAAATTCCATCTCCAATATCATTTGCGTTTACATAAGGGTTATCAGGGTTTTTGTCAATGCCTGCAAAAACCATATATCCTTCCAATGCCCCAGCCTCATCAATTTCTAAATCGTATCCTGTTTTATCAAGAATTGGTGTTGGTAATTTGATTGTTATATAACCTCCAGGTCCTAAATTTAAGCCTTCGTTATTTTCAGAGTCTATTAAATTAAAAATATATCCTACTTTGTCTGGGTTATTTACTATGCTAGCAGATAAATCATTTCCAAGTGGGAATATAATGGCGGTGTCTTTTAAGTTATCACCAGAAAATAGAATATCTGATATATATGCAGCTTTGTTTGTAAGCCAGTTTATGCCTGCGTGTTTTGCAATTGCTGACATAATTTCGCTTGTTGCACAGGCTTTTGCTTTTAGGTTTACCCATTTAACTCCAAGAAATGCAAGAAAATATGTTTGCGCCTTACATTCTGTTTTTATTAAAACTTTGTTAGATTCTGTATCAACTGAAATTTGCATTGTGGCATTTTCAAGTGAGTCATTTTTTAAAATATCAAATGTTTTTGTTGCAACTTCTCTGACATTTGCATTTATTGAGGCAGTAGATGTTTTTTTAGAATTATAACCGATAGTGTTGTCAAATTCTTGCGCAGCTGCAAGTGCAGTACTTTCTGTTATATTTTGAAGTTTAAATCTTTTTGTGAAAATTATTGTTCCGTCAATTGCAAAAGAACAAAATGCAAGGAACAGTGTAAATAATGCTATGATATATAAAATTATACTTGCTCTTTTTTTCATTTTATTCTCCGAAATCATTATATGCAACGGCACTTTTGCCGTTTGTAATTGTTTTCATGTTTTCTGTATCTCTGTCTACAAATATCATAGAGCCAAAATTGTTTCTAACTAGATTGTTTTTTGGACAAATAGAAAGATTATAATTATAAACATCTATGTTGTCCAAGTTTCCGATAAAGGTGTTTACTCCTTTTAAAGAGATTGCATCTTTTAGGATACCTGTGATATTCGTGACTGAAATATCACTGTTTAATGGACTATCGGTGCCTGTTATCCAGTTTGTTTTAATATCATCCAAGCTAGAACTTTCTGTTCCGGTTACAAAAAATACCATTTTTGTATTTCTACTTGATAAATAATCAAAAGTGTTTGTATTAGTAAAATCACAAGTTATTGTTGTTTCTTCAGTTTCTGTATTGGTAACATTTTTGCAAACTCCAAGATTTGCATTTCTTGAACTGAAATAATAATATAAATTGCTTTCGCCTTCAGGTTTTAAAATGTTTCCAGACCAATCAACTAGTGCGTATGGATTTTCTAAATTTTTATCTTTGAAAGGTACAAAGAAGAGTATTTGTTGTCTTGCTGCTGATGATGTGTTGTTAAAAATCCCTTTTTTTATTCCATTATAGTTAAGTACATCTGTTAAACTTGTCGCGCCCCAGATATTGTTTAGTGCAGAAGTTTCTATGCCGTCATAAACATTACTTTTTAAATAAGCAGATGGCACTGATGCGGTTACAAAAAAATTGAATTTTTCAGGCAGAAAATGGAAAAAGACATTTGGCAAAGTAAATGCCGAATAATATGTATATGTTCCCATAAATACAGTTGTTTTTCCTGCTGAAACGCAAGTTAGAGTTATGTTGTTTTCGTCTTTTGTTGGAACATTATTATTTTTTAGTGAATCAATATATTTTGTTTTTACTATTTCTAGAATTTTATCTTCTGTTAATGATGGAGAAATTTCTTTATAAATATTTGTTGTTGCATCTTTTAGAGTTGATGATAATGTCATATTTATGCTTAAAGCATAAGCATATTCTGTTAAAATGCCTAAGAAAATTATTAAAAATGGTGCAACAAGTATAAATTCTACTATTTGTTGAGCTTTTCTTTTTTTGTTTATTTTCATATCTCAATCTTATAATATATTTGATTAAAAGTCTAAATAAATTGAAAATTTTAATATTTTATGTAAAAATAGTTGCAAGTAGTATTTGAAAGGTATATTGATGGTTAAAAAAGCGATGATAATGGCAGCAGGTGTTGGCTCAAGGTTGGATCCGCTTACTCAGGATGTGCCAAAACCACTTGTTCCTATTGCTAATCGTCCAATGATGGATATACTTTTAGAACGATTAAAAAATATTGGTGTTTGTGACGTTGTTGCAAATACGTATTATAAAGCAGAACAAATTATCGAAAGATATAAAAATAATTCGATAGGTATAAATTTTAATTATATTCAAGAAGAAACTTTGTCTGGAACAGCAGGTGGAGTTAAAAAATGTCAATTCTTTTTTGAGGAAGGTGAAACATTTTTAGTTTTGTCAGCTGACGGACTTTCAAATGTTGATTTTAAAGCTGCAATCAAAGCTCATGAAGATTCTGGTGCAATTGCTTCAATGGGTGTAAAACAAATATCAAAAGATGAACTTTCAAATTTTGGTGTTGTTGTAAGAGATGAAAATGGTTTTGTCGTTGAATTTCAAGAAAAACCATCTATTGAAGAAGCAAAAAGTAATTGCATTAACACTGGTATTTATATTTTTAATTATGAAATATTTAATTATATTCCTGAAAATCAATTTTATGATTTTGCTAAAAATGTTTTCCCATGTTTGTTGGAAAACGGCATAAAAATTAATACTTTTGAAGTTAAAGAATATTGGAGTGATATAGGTACAATCGACCAGTATGCTCAATCTACATTTGATTTGTTTGGTGGGAAATATAATATTGCGCATACTGAAATAGAAAAAGTGGCAGATGGTTTACTTTTGAAAGGTAAAAGTTATGTTGCTCCAAGTTCAAAAATTATTGGTTGTAATGTGATTGGTGATAATTCAATAATTGGTAAAAACGTTGTTTTAGAAAATTGTATTATATGGGATGATGTAGAAGTTTTTGATAATGTAACTTTAAAAAATTGCATTATCGCATCTCATTCTGAAATAAAGATTGATATGGTAAATCAAATTATCGGACCAAACCAAGTTATTTCAAAAAGAAAATTTAGTTAATTTTTAGTGATATTTAAAAACATATTTTCTATTGCAAGCAATGGGTTTAAATGTCCTTGAATATTCTTTTTTGTTTGCTCTACTTCTTTTATATCCGAAATTATTTTAACTTTTAATTGTGGATTATCTAAATTTGATTTTAAAACCGCAGACATATAATTTTGAACTTGAGAAAGAACTTCATTAGGAGTGTAATCATTTGAGAGATTTGCAACTTTTTTTGCAATATCAAATGTTTTATTTCTTTCAATGTTCGGATAATTTTTTATAATATCCTCAACTAAATTATAATTAGATGTTGTTTTTTCAAAATTTGGAACAAAAAAACTTTGACTTCTTGAAACAATGGTATCAATTATGTCGTTTTTATTTTTTGTTAAAAAGAAAAATGTTGTGTTTGAAGGTGGTTCTTCAACAGTTTTAAGTAGAGCATTTATTGCTGCTATATGAATATTTTTTTGATTTTATGGTAGTGGTGTCCATTCATCATTTATTATTTCTGCATCACAAAAAATAAATACTCTGTGATAGTCTGATGTTGTTAATAGTGATTGTACTACAAAGTGTGCTTGTTCAACGGAAATCACAGTAGTTGATTTGTCTGGTTTATTATCAATTTTTGATATTGTCAAAACAGCAGGATGAGATTTTTCTCTAATCCAATTACAATTTAGGCAAGAACAATTTTCGTCTTTTGTTTCTTTGCAGTTTAAAATTCTTGCAATTTCTGTTGCAATTGAATATTGACTTTTTGTATCAAGTCCATAGAGAATAATACTATGTGAAAGAGCTTTTTCTTTTGATGTTAAAGCGCTTTCAAAGTAATTTATTAAATCAGGATATTTTTCTTTTAATTCTTGTTTAAACATTTTATAAAATTATTCGCAGACAAAATGATTTTGCCTGCGAATACCTTTTTTATTCAGAAATAGCTTCAAAACATTCAGAACAAATTGTTTCGTGTCCTTCGTGTTCTCCTAATGTTCTATATTTCCAGCATCTTTCACATTTTTCGCCTTCTGCTTTTGTAATCCAAATTGTATAATTATCTTCTTTTAATTCATTTAATACATTTTGAGGTTTTTCTTCAGAAACGTATGCTTGAGATGTGATGAAAATGTTGCAAAGTTCTTTTTCTTCTTCTTTTAGAATGTTTTTAGTTGCATCGTCTGCGTTTATGTAAACAGCAACTTCTAAAGAACTTCCGACTTTCTTTTCCGCTCTTAATGGCTCAATGGCTTTAGTTACAACTTCTCTTGTTTTCAAAATTGTTGCAAATTTTTCTTCAAGTTCATTGTTTGTCCATTCAGGTTTAACTTGTGGCCAATCTGCAAGAAGAATACTGTCTAAGCCATTTCTTTGACATTCAGGAGTGTTTTGCCAAATGTCTTCTGCTTGGTGTGGCATAACAGGAGCTAAGATTTTTACTAATGCTTGGCATGTTTCATACAAAACAGTTTGGCAAGCTCTTCTTGATAAAGATTTTTTGCCTGCTGTGTATAATCTATCTTTTACAATATCAAGATAGAAAGAACTTAAATCAACTGCTGCGAAATTTTGCAAGCATTGGAAATATTTGTAAAATTCATAATCGTTAAACGCAACTGTAACTTGTTCAACAAGTTGGTTTAATTTATGAAGTGCAAATTTATCCAAGTTTTTCAAATCTTTGTATTCTACATAATCTTTTGCAGGATCAAAGTCAAACAAGTTGCCAAGTAAAAATCTTGCAGTGTTTCTTGTTTTCTTAAATATTTCAGTTAATTGACCAATGATATTGTTTCCGATTTTAATATCATTTCTGTAATCAACAGATGCAGCCCAAAGTCTTAGAATATCTGCACCATATTTTTGTATTATTTCATCAGGTCTAATGTAATTACCTAATGATTTTGACATTTTTCTTCCGTCTTCTCCAAAAACAAAACCGTGAGTTAAAACTTGTTTGTAAGGAGCTTTTTCTTGAACAGCAATAGATGTTAAAAGTGAAGATTGGAACCAACCTCTGTGTTGGTCAGAACCTTCTAAATACATATCAAC
>JAKSUT010000095.1 GCA_024408705.1 bacterium
AATCTTTCTTCAGGTTTTAATTCTTGAAAAATATCAGCCAAATCCGCAGAGTGAAATTCACCCATCAAATCTTTAAGTTGATGGATATTTTCGTCGTCAATGATTTCTCTTATTCTATCTACTGTATTTTCTATATTTAACATAGCAGAAGTTCCATATAGCGATGTTCAAATGTATTATACATAAAAAATACAAAACACACCAAATGCTATATAATTTTTTATAAAACTTTAGTTTTTAAATTATAGATTTGGGAACTTCAAATAGAAAGTTGTTTCTTTTTCATCAGAAGTTAAATATAAATCTATGCCCATTTTTTCTGCTAATTTCTTTGAAATATTCAAGCCTAAACCTGAACCATATTTTGATTTTTTATCAGAAGCATCAGCTTGAGTAAATTTATCAAATATTTTACTTTGGAATTCTTTAGAAATTGGAGCTTCGTAGTTTGTAACACTCAAAACAACATGTTCATCTTCTACATAAGTTTTTACATCAACATTTGAACCTTCTTTTGAGAATTTCAAAGCATTTGAAATCAAGTTTGCGATAATTTGCATAACTCTGCTTTCATCACAAGTTACAACTTTATTTGCTTTTTCAACTTGTCTTAGACCGACACCATATTTATCTGCGTAAGCCTTCATTTCTTCAAAAGAAGATATAAGCATAACATCTAAATCAATATCATCATAAACAAATTCCATTTTACCTGTTTCTAATTTATTCAAATCAAGAATATCGTCGATTAATTTTTTCAATCTTACGGCATTCTTTTCAGCCAAAGTTACTAATTCAACAAGCTTTTCATTTGCACCATTTAAGAACAATTTGATAACCAAATCTAGACCACCAATAATTGAAGTCAATGGTGTACGAAGTTCGTGGCTGACAACAGAAATGAATTCATTTTTAGCTTTTTCAATTTCATGTTCTTTAGTTATATCAAGATAGAAACCTGCGATAGCTGCTACTTTACCAGTAAAACCAATGATAGGAACTCTAAAATTTTGAATATATTTAAGTTCGCCATCAACAACAATTTCTTCTTTTGTATAACTTGTTAATTTTGTTTCAATAACGTGATTATCTTCATTTTTGATTTTTAGAGAATATTTTGATTCATAAAAATCTTCGATTTTTTTACCTACAATATCTTTTAAATCTCTTTTTACAAAATCAGCAAAAACTTGGTTTGCATAAATAACTATTCCATCTGTTTTCTTATACCACGCAGGGAACGGCAAATTGTTTAAAAGTTTTATTGCAGATACCCTGAACATTGAAATAACAGATACAACAAGAATATTGAAGAGAATGAAATTAACTAACAAAACTATCAAAATTGCATTATTCACAATTTTGTCAACTTCGTCTAAATACACACCAGTTGCAATTACCCATTGCCATTTTGGATAAGAAATTGCAGTTGAGATTTTGTTAATATTAATAGGTGTTTTCCCTGGCAAAATACGAGTAACCTTATAGAAATAGAATTTTTCTTTACCTTCTTTTGCCATATTAGTAATATCTACATAAAAATGTTTTCCATCCGGACCAATAACGTCATCACAAGATTTTCCGATTGGTCTTTTTGGGTTGTATAACATAACGTTGTTATAATCGTTTATCCAAACATAATTTAAACCGCCTTGAGCAGAATAAGTATGAGCTTCATCTAAAACTATCTTTTGAGCTTCTTCAAGCGTCATTTCGCCTTTTTCAACTTTTTTATTATAATAATCTATAAAATTATAAACATATTCAACAACTTGTGATATTTTAACTTTTTCTGCGTTTAAAACAGCATCTCTAATTTGCAAAACGGTTAAAACCGAAATGAAAACAGATAAAAGTATTGCTACCACAATAATTAATCTTCTCAAACCTATTTTATTATTTTTCATATAAAACCCTTATTATAAACACTATTAAATATTATCTCTATTGCTTATAGTACCACGATTTATAAAAAATACAACAACACCAAAGAATTAGTATTTAAATTTTTCACACAAAATATTTATCATCATTTGCACCTGGGAATTTTACCACAGTTGTCTGAGTTCCATCTTCCAAGCACTCAAAATCAGTTGCGTCATTTGGCTCCATTACAATAATGTCACCTTTTTTGTATTCAACATTATTCAATTTAACTCTGCCTGAATTTATTACAGTAATTTCTGTTGCAATTTTATGATAATGTTTCTTTTCATAATCACCTTTTTTATAGTCTTTTACAGCGACTTCTACATCATTTGTTTTTATAAGTGTTGGTTCAAAATTGCCAACAAACCAACCTTTTATCATTTCATCCAATTTTGCAATTTTCATTTATGCAGATACCTCTTTTTTTAACAAAATATATTTATCCAAATCTTCCGGAGTTCCAATGCCATGCATTTGAGTTTTTTCTATCATATAAATTCCATGCCTGTTACCTTTTTCGATTGAATAATTGTATACAGGAGCAACATAAAATTCATTATTCACTCTTTCGTTTCTAACTATCATATCTATTGCATTTTCGACAAAATCAGAACCTTTTTTGAAATAGTAAATACCAACTGTTGCATTATTTGAAATAACTTCTTTTTCTCTAATAATTGTTATCAAACCATTTTCATCAGTTTTTGCAAAAGACCATTTCTTGTCATCATCTTCAAAACACAAAACTGAACCATCTAATGCTCTATCATCAGCATCTTTTATATAATCAGCCATATCAATATCAACAATTTGATCTGAATTAACAAGCAATAAAGGAGCATCATTATTGATAAGCCTATGAGCGTGCAAAACTGTACAAGCAGCGCCTTCTGTCAATTTGTCTATCAAAACAAATTCAACGTTATAATTTTCTTTAATCCAATTAACAATTTCTTGTTCTTGCAAACAATGTTCTTTTCGTGCAATAAGAATAAATTTTGCGTCTAAACCACTCAAATTTGAAAGCACTTGACAAATCATAGGTTTTCCAAGTACGTCTATAAATGGTTTTGGCTTTTGATAACCAGCTTTTTGAAATCTACTGCCGACACCTGCCATCGGAATTACAACATTTATCACTTAACATTCTCCATTATTAAACTTTGTTCAATCTGATTTATTTTATTTTTCACATTTTGATAAGTTACATCAAACACTGATTTCACTTCCAAAACATGCGCTCCGCTTTTTGTAGCAGCCTCAATACCATTTGGGCTATCTTCCACCACAAGACATTCATCTGATTTCAAACCAAGTTTTTCTAGGGTTTTTAAATATATTTCTGGGTTTGGTTTAGGCTCTTTCACATCTTGATTAGACAAAGTAAATTCAAAATACTTATTTAAATCTGCTTTTTCTAACATCAAATCAATAGTTGACCTAATGGAATTAGAAGCCAAAGCTAATCTGTATCCTTCACCTTTTAATTTTGAAAGCGCTTCTTGATGTATTGCTAACGGCTTGCAATTTGAATTAATAAACTCTATCGTATAAGTTTGCTTTAACTTATTAATAGATTCGTGCAAATTTTTTGGCAAACCTTTTTTTACTGATAAAATTTCAAGTTTCTTTTTGGTAGGCAAACCTTCAAAATCTTCTGAAATCTCACTTGAAACATCATATCCGAAATGCAAAAGAGCAGAGACAAAAGCATTTCGATGCCATTCTTTTGCATCTATCAAAACTCCGTCCATATCAAAAATTATAGCTTTAATCTTGCTCATTAAAAAAACCTTTTGCAATATCAGGATAATCAGTACACAACATAATATTATCAAAACATTTATAGTTTTTCCAAATATTTACATAATTTCTTTTATGCAACTCAGGAGAAACGATGCAAACTTGTTTTCCTTTGTCTAAAATCTCTTTAATATCTTTTTGAGAAAACCAATCTGCATTAAAACTATCTAGCCAAACGCCACAAGCTTCATCTAACATTATCGGATGTTTTATAATATCGCTCAAACCTGTAAATACATTCAACCCCAATTTATTTTGACAAACCATTTCTGGAATTGACATATCAAAACAAAAATAATTTGTATGATTATATTTTTCCAATAGTTGTTTTATTTCTTTTGCTTGTCCGTCTGCTTTTATGTTCAATGCCAACGGCAAATTTCTTCCTGCTAATATTTTCAAAACTTCTTCAAATGTAATTTCATCACCCTTTGGCATATCATGAGAAACAACAATTTTTCCGCAAATATCTCTCAAATCTATTTCTACACCAAACCCGCTATCAAAAGCTCTTTCGATAGCCGTTTTAGTATTTTTTTCTTCTTCTGTTTTCCAATAACCTCTATGTGCAATAATTATCACGATTTTAAACCTTTTTTAATTCTAAACTAAATTCTATTGTACGTTTTATAAATTTGTATTTTGCAAACAAACCTTTGTTCCAACTTGAAACACCAAAAGCTCTTTTTTGAAAACGTACAGGAAATCTTATTATTTTATAATTTTGGTTAATAGCTTCTTTAAAAACGAATAAATCTAACATATAATCATTCGGTGCTTGCTTTAAATTTTTCAACAAATCTCTTGAAAAAATATTTGGTTGCGAATTTATATCAAAAAGTTTTTGTTTAAACAAAATAGATTCAAAGCAACTCATACCAAAAGTAATAAAAGAGTCTATTAACCCTCTGTTTTTTCGGCTTCCTTTTATAAAAAGTTTTTCGCTATTTTCATTATTTATAATATCTAAAACTTTAATCAATTCTTTTGGTGAAACTTGCATATCAGCATGAATCCAACCGATATATTCCCCTTGAGCGACTTTCAAACCTGATAAAACACCAAAGCCGTAACCCTGATTTTTATCAACTTTTATTGATTTTGCAAAAGCATACAAAGGCAAATTTTCATTAATAACTTGTTCTGAATTATCAGTTGAGCCGTTATTTACAATAATAACTTCAATATCACCATAGTTTGCAACTTTTTCAAATGATTTTAATATTAAAGGTATATTTTCTTGTTCATTATAGCAAGGAACAATTATAGATAATTTCATTACACCAACTCATTTATAGCACTAACCAATATTTAATATAATACAAAAAAAACACACTATTACAATAAAACGTTTTATACAAATTAGCAAATTTTTGCACTAAAAAAGGAGCTTTAAACAGCTCCTTTTTTAAAATGGTACCCCCAAGCGAATTCGAATCGCTGTCGCCTCCGTGAAAGGGAAGTGTCCTAGGCCTCTAGACGATGGGGGCCTAATTAAAAGATTTAGTGCAAAATCTTTGATAAGATAAATATATCTAAAGCAAAATTTAATGTCAAGCACTTATTATTTATTATTTATTTTTTAGCTACAAAAACTTTTTATGTTAGAATAAAAATATGTTCGATTCACTTTCAGATAGATTACAGGAAATTATAAAAAAGACTTCGGGGAATGCTTCTTTGACAGAAGAAAACATGCAAGAAACACTCCACGAAATCAGACGTGCGCTTCTTGAAGCAGACGTAAACTTGCGTGTTGTAAAAACATTCATCTCAAAAATAAAAGAAAAAGCAGTTGGTGAAGACGTTATCCACGGAGTAAACCCATCACAACAACTAGTAAAAATCGTTCATGATGAACTTGTTGAAATAATGGGACACGAAGCATCTCCGCTAAATCTTACCTCTCATCCAAGTTTGATTATGATGTTAGGTTTGCAAGGTGCAGGTAAAACAACATCTTCTGCAAAACTTGCAGTAAAACTTAAAAAAGAAGGCAAAAACCCTCTTTTAGTTGCTTGCGACGTTTATAGACCTGCCGCTATCAAACAACTCCAAACACTTGGAGAACAAATTGGCTGCGAAGTTTATACCGAAGAAAATTCAACAAATGTTCAGGCTATCGTAAAAAATGCAATTGCACATGCTAAAGAAAAAGGCTTCAATGTGCTTATCCTTGATACCGCCGGTCGTTTGCAAATCGATACAGAAATGATGGCTGAATTATTACTTATCGACAGAGTTTTCTCTCCAAACGAAAAACTACTTGTAATCGATTCTATGATTGGTCAAGAAGCTGTTAATGTTGCAGAAAACTTTGACGCACAACTAGGTTTGACAGGTCTTGTACTTACAAAACTTGATGGTGATTCAAGAGGTGGTTCTGCTTTATCTGTTGTTTATTGCACACAAAAGCCAATCAAATTAACAGGTACAGGCGAAAAATTAAACGCACTTGAAGATTTTCACCCTGAAAGAATGGCAACAAGAATACTTGGCATGGGTGATATTGTTTCTTTGGTTGAAAAAGCACAAGAAGTTTTTGACGAAGAACAAGCAAAAGAACTTGAAAAGAAAATGAAAAAAGC
>JAKSUT010000096.1 GCA_024408705.1 bacterium
GATAAAAATAGTAAAATCTTTTTGTTTGTTGTACAATCATAAACGAAAATAGAAGTGTATAACAAAAGGCACATAAGTAATGTGCAGAAAGAAGAAAACAATGGTAGATTCAAAAAAAACACAATTTGAAATTGGTGGAAAACTTGTTGAAGTTGAAACAGGTAAATTCGCTAATTCTGCCGCTGGTTCAGTAACAATCAAATGTGGCGACACAATGTTATTTGTACACGCAGCAGTAAGTAAAGAACCTAGAGTAGGTATCGACTTTTTCCCACTATTAATAGATTACGAAGAAAGAATGTCTGCAATCGGTAGAATCCCTGGTGGTTACAACCGCTCAGAAGGAAAAGCTAGCGATCACGCTATTTTAGTATCAAGATTAATTGATAGACCAATCAGACCTCTATTCCCAAAAGGATATAGAAACGACATTCAAATCGTAGCTCAATTATTCAGTTACGACCAAGAAAATCAACCTGACACACTTGCAATGTTAGGTGCATCTTTTGCTTTAATGCTTACAGGTGCTCCATTCGAAGGACCTATCGGTGCAGTTAGAGTTTCAAGAGATGAAAATGGCAATATGATTGCAAACCCAACTCACAAACAAGCAGATGCTTCTGACTTGAACATTGTAGTTGCAGGTACACACGATGCAGTATTGATGGTTGAAGCAGGATGTAAATTCGTTTCTGAAGATGACATTATGGCAGCTATCGAATTTGCTCAAGGCGAAATCAGAAAACAATGTGAAGTTCAAAACGCATTCGCTCAAGAATGTGGTGTTCAAAAAGAAGAATTTACAAATCCTTATGACACAACTGAACTACAAAACATTATCCAAGAAGTTGCAGGAGCTAAAATTCACGAAGCATACCACAACTTCGATAGAGCAAGCCGTCAAGCAATTCTTGAAGATGCTAAAAAACAAGTTAAAGAAAGAATTGACTCATTACCTGAAGACCACTACATTAAAAACATAATGGAAGAAACAGGTATTGACTTCGTTGCAGAAGAATTTAAATACGCAGAAAAGAAAGTTATGCGTGCAATGATTGTAAACGAAGGTGTTAGAGCAGACGGAAGAAAACCAAACGAAGTTCGTCCAATCTGGTGCGAAGTTGGTGTTATCCCAAGAGCTCACGGTTCTGCTGTATTCACAAGAGGACAAACTCAAGTATTATCAGTAGCAACTCTTGCAGGCCCTGGTATGAAACAAGAACTTGACGGAGTTGATCCTCAAGTAGAAAAAAGATATATGCACAAATACATCTTCCCAGGATTTTCAGTTGGTGAAGTAAAACCTTTGAGAGGACCTGGAAGAAGAGAAGTTGGACACGGTGCTTTAGCAGAAAGAGCAAACGTTCCCGCACTACCTTCTCAAGAAGAATTTGGTTACACAATCAGAGTTACATCTGATGTACTTGAATCAAACGGTTCTACATCAATGGCTTCAACTTGCGGTTCTTCAATGGCTTTGATGAACGCAGGTGTTCCTGTTAAATGTATGATTGGTGGCGTTGCAATGGGTATGATTGCAGAACCAGACAGAGATGCTGTTGTACTAACAGATATTCAAGGTATTGAAGACTTCTTAGGCGATATGGACTTCAAAGTTACTGGTAACGATGAAGCTATCACTGCTCTTCAAATGGATATGAAAGCAAAAGGTATTTCTAACGACACATTAAGAAGAGCATTACAACAAGCTAAAGAAGGTAGATTACATATCTTAGGAAAAATGAGAGAAGCTATCCAAGCTCCAGGACCTATGAGCCCTTATGCTCCTAGAATATTCACAATGACTATTCCAACAGAAGATATCGGAACAGTTATCGGACCTGGCGGAAAACAAATCAGAAGTATCATTGACGCATCAGGTGCTGAAATTGATATTCAAGATTCTGGTGTTGTTACAATCACTTCTAACGACCAAGAAGGTGCTGATATAGCTATCAAAATGATTAAAAATCTAACTTTCAAACCTGAAGAAGGTATGGTAATAAAAGGAAAAGTTGTTAGAATTATTCCTATCGGAGCTTTCGTTGAACTTGGCGGTGGCAAAGATGGTATGATTCACATTTCTCAAGTTTGCCAAGAAAGAATTGAAACTATCGAACCACACCTAAATGTTGGTGATGAAGTTATTGTTAAAGTTATCAAAATTGATGACAAAGGCAGAATCAATTTAACACTTAAAGGTGTTACAGAAGAAGATAAAGCGAGATGCATCTAGTTTTATAATACAAATAACAAAAAAGGTTGAAAGAAAATCTTTCAACCTTTTTTATTTAAAAAATTTATAGCAAATTTTTCTTTATCAACAAACACATAGCATGTATTTTATTTTTCGCATTTAAACGAGTTTCCACATCTTTAAAAACTCTTGATAATTTTTTCTCTCCAATCTCAAGTTTTTCTGATATTTCACTTATTTTATAGCCTTTAGAAAACAATTCAAATACTTCTTTTTCTAAATCATTTAAAGTTAAAATTTCCATAATTAAATTTATAACACAGATGCAAAAAGGAATAAATTACCCACATTCGCCAAAATAAAACACCTCTGCTTCAAACAGAGGTGTTTTACAATAAAATTCATAATTATTCTTGACAAGCAGAAGCCAAAATTTCCATTTCTTCACCTGAAGAATAAGCACTATGACATCCACAATCACAGAATAAAATTTGTCCTGTTGTACCAGAAGATAAATCAGATGCCAAATACAAACCTGCTTTTCCAACATCTTCTAAAGTAACATTTCTTTTTAAAGGAGCTTTCATAGCACCTGCTTTTAACATTTTTCCAAAGCCTGAAATACCACTTGCAGCAAGAGTTTTTACAGGACCTGAAGACAAGCAATTTACTCTTATTCCTGCTTTACCCATATCCACTGCCAAATATCTCATTGATGCTTCTAATGCTGCTTTAGCTACACCCATGATGTTATAACTTGGAACAGATGAAGTTGAACCGATATAAGTTAGAGCAAATATTGAACCACCTTCATTCATAACTGGTTTTGCATTTCTACAAATTGAAACCAAAGAATAAGCACTTACACCTAAAGCAGTGTCCCAACCTTCTTTTGAAGTATTTAAAAATTCACCTTGCAAGTCTTCTCTATTTGCAAAAGCAACGGCGTGGACAACAAAATCTAATTTTCCATAAACTTTTTCACATTCAGCAAAAACAGCTTTTATTTCATCTTCGTTTGTAACATCACAATTCATGATAATTTTTGCATTCATTTCTTCTGCAATCGGACGAACTCTTTTTTCCATAATGTCCCCTGCATAAGTAAATGCGATTTCTGCACCTTCTTTAAAAAGTTCATTTGCAATACCATAAGCAATACCGTGTTTATTTGAAACCCCAAATACAACACCTTTTTTGCCTGTCATTATTCCCATGATTAAATTCTCCTTTTATTTATTCTTGACCATTCTAGCAAAAAAAAATCTTTTTCTCAATTTTTCAAACATACGTTTGAAAACATTGTAGTATAATAATTAAAAGCACGAACAAAAAGGATAAAAAATGTTTGATTATATAAAAGGTATTTTAGCTCACAAAAATGGTATTAATGATATTTCAGCAACAGTTGAAAACAACAATATTGGCTATCTAATCAATATTAACAACAAAGATTTTTCACAACTTCCACCACTAAATAGCGAAGTTAAATTATATACTATATTAATTCATAGAGAAGATAACATGTCACTTTGCGGTTTTCTTACAAGAGAAAACAGAGATATTTTCAAAATTCTAACCTCAGTTTCTGGTGTTGGAGCAAAAATGGCTATGATGCTTTTAGAAGAATTTGAAGCATGCGAACTTATCTCACTTGTAATAAAAGGTGATTTTAAAGAACTTACAAGAGCAAAAGGAGTTGGTCCAAAACTTGCTCAAAAAATAATTTTAGAACTTAAAGATAAATTGATAAATTTACAAGGAAAAGTTGCGCCAACGATTATCGAAGATGCAGAACCTGAAACTAATCAAGCAATTTTAGATGCGCAAACTGTACTAATTTCACTTGGTTACGAAAAAGAAGAAATCAAAAAAGCTCTTACATCTTCACTTTCAATCATAAACGACAAAAATAACGCTGAAGAAATTTTAAAAGAAACATTAAAAATCCTTTCATTATAATTTTTGTAAAAATTTATTTACAAAAAGACTATAATAGTCAAAAAAATATCTTCACCTGTTTTGAAAAATTGTAAGTAAAAACATGTGTGGAGCGGTGTAAATGGTATCTTCAGTTTCTCAAAATCCAAATGTAACAAGAACAAGTATTTTCTATATAAATGACATCCATGGTCAAACAAAAAATATGGAAAAAATAACTTCAGCATCTAAAAATTTCGATAGCTTTACTCCAAGCGGTGTTGATAAGTTAAAACTTTCTGCTGGAGATACAATGCTTGGACACGATGAAAAATTAAACATCGCTGCAAACAAATTTTTAAACGCAAACAATATCATGGCTTCTGCTGTTGGAAACCACGAATTTGATATTGATAACAAAAAATTCTTAAACATCATAAAAGATTCCACTTGCAAAATGATGGGATTTAATACAAAAATTGACCCAGAAGGACAATTCAACAACAAATTAGTAAGCTCATATATCCAAGAATCAAACGGCAACAAATACGGTATTATCGGACTTATGCCTTATGATTTATACACAAGAATTAAAAACAAACCACAAGGTTTGGAAATTGAAAACGAAGAAGAAACAACAAAACAAGTTCAAGCTGAAGTTAATAAAATGAAAGAACAAGGAATTTCAAAAATAATCGTTCTTTCTCACACTGGCTATGAACAAGAAAAAAGATTAGCACAAAACGTAGAAGGTATTGACGTAATCATTGGTGGACACTCACATGATTTAGTTTACGGAGTAAAAGAAGGCGAAAATTTATTCTACTCTAAAAAAACAGGTGAACCAACAATTATCACTCAAGGCGGACGTGACGGAAGCCACTTTGGAATTTTAAACTTAATGTTTGACAAAGATGGTGTTATCACTGATGTTCAAAACAACGTAGCAAACACAAATGATTTTAAACGTAACCTTGGAATACAAAAAGTATTTGATAACATTTTAGGTGATTCAGAAAAAATAGGTACAGTAGCTTCTGCACCTACAATGCCTGAAAAAGTTTTACTAACAGAAAATCCTCACGCAGACTTCATCGCAGATGCAATGAGAAAAGAACTAAAAACAGATATAGCTTTCATAAACTCTGCAAATATCCGTGGTGCTTTTGAAGCTGGCCCTATTTCTGCAAGAGATGTATCAGGTATCACACCTTTTAAAAACAAAATGACAATCATCAACGTAACAGAAAAAGAATTAGTTGATGCTTTAAAATACACTTCAAAATCAGTATTAGCAGCTGATGGAAAACCTGGTTTAATGCAAGTTTCAGGTTTGAGATACACTATCAACAAAAAAGGTGAATTACTTGACTTGAATTTCACAGACAAAGATGGAAACACAAATAAAATTGATGTAAATAATCCAAATATTTTCAAAAAATACTCAGTAGCAGTTGATGACTTCTGCTCAAAAGGTAGAGATGGCTATGGAATGCTTAAAAAATTCGACGAACCTGATACAATCAGATTTGATTACGACAAAGACAAAATCACAGTAGATTACATCAAAAAACAAACAGAACCAATTATCATCAAGGCTGACGGAAGAATACAAATTGTAGATTAATACTTACCAATACACAAAAAGGCGAGATTTTATTTAAAAATAAAATCTCGCCTTTTTATTTGCTAAATTTTATATTGACTTTTTTAAAAAAAGAATTAAATAAGAAACATAAAGAAATTCATACATTTAGATGTATAAAAACGACACAACATCAGACATAATTAAATGTGTGAAAGTATAATTAGCCTATGCCTTTTGTTTACAGATTACAAAAAATTCTGGATTTCAGAATCAGAAAAAAAGAACAACAACTACTTGAAGTTCAGAGAGCGCAAAAAGAATTGGCAATCGTAGATCAACAGATATTGGCTAACAAACAAGAAATCGCAAATCTAGTTGAGAATCAAAGACACGCTGATCCAATGATGATGGATTCTTATGACAAATATATTCATCACCTTTGGGAAAAAGCAGAAGAACTTCAAAAATTAAGAGTTGAAAAACAACAAAGAGTAGATGAAGAAGTTCAAAAACTGATTGAATGCGAAAAAGAAGTAAAAGTTCTGGAAAAACACAAAGAAAAAAATAAAGAACAATACAAAGAAGAAGAAAAAAAAGCAGAACTAAA
>JAKSUT010000097.1 GCA_024408705.1 bacterium
TTCTGGTTGATTATCATGTTTTTCTAAAATTTTTGAAAAAACATCAATCGCTTTATTCCACTCTTTTTTATTAAAATAATCAATTGCTTCTTGTAATATTTTATCCATCATAACCTCTAAAACAAACCATCTTCGCCTGCGTTTTTAGCATTACTAATATCTCTGATAGTTGTTTTTACATTACCGTCAGCGTAGAAATTTTTTGGACGTAAAATTAATTTAATTTTATCTGCCTCAATTGTTTTTATATCTTGAGTGACACTTGAACGACCTGTGAAATAAATTTCATTTGGTTTATTTGTCTTTTTATCAGGATAAAAAGAAACTTTTGGACCTTGTGCATAATAATCTTTAAACCAAATTTTTACGTCTCCGCTACCTGTAAAAGTATTAGATTTTTGATTGTACTGTTGATAAGAAGATTTCAACAATAAATTTGAACCATCATCCATTGTTGCATCAGAAGAAACATGACCAATACCAATTAATTCGCCTGTTGTAGGAGAATAAATCAAATGATCAGCTGAAACGTGTTGTTTTTCTTGTTTAACTTTTGCACCACCAATCAAATCTAATCTTTGAAGTTCGCCACCTTTTGATACTCTTATCACAGCTTTATCTGAGAAAGTTTCAATATCTTTATAACGCATAATAACACTACCAGTTGCAGTCATAACATTTGTATTTGTATCATATTCTTGAACTTCTGAAGTGATAACAACAACAGGTTTTTTACCATCTAATACAGTTGCTTGTGCATTTCCTTCTGCAGTTACAACTTTGTTTATAAGTGATACACGCAAAATATTTGCTTTTACTTCTGATTTCTTTTTACCTTTAATTTGAAAAGCATAAGGCTTGTCATAAAAAGTTGCAGTATCTAATTTATTATCAGCAGTTACTGTAACATCTGCCTTATCACCAACAACGTGTGCATCATCAATAGATACATGCACATCACCTTGCATTTTAATTTTATTATCAGTTTCAGAATAAGACTGTGTTTTTGACTCGATTACCAAATCAGATGCGATTGCAGCAAGAGCAAATCCAAATATCAGTGTTACACTTATTATTAAAAACTTCTTCATTTTTTATTAATCTCCTTTGAGTCAAACAATTCTGTTTTTGTTGCACCAACAATTTTAAATTTAGAATAATCAGAACTGATTACAGCTTTTTGAGCAGTTGAAATCAATTTATTATCTCTGTTAATTCTTATATGACCAGTTGCAACAATTGGCTTATCTGAACCAGACCAAACCAACCTATCACAATTCATAACTGTTCCATCTTTTATTGCTATACGAGTGTTTTCATAAGTTACAATTTGTTTTTTTACTTCATCATAAGTACCTTTTGAAGAAACAAAACTCATAGAAACTTCATTATCACGATAAAAGTTTCCAGCAATATTTCTTAAACTTGCAACTTTGTTATCGCTATCATAACTACCTTTTTCAGCATAGATTTCCCAAAACTTCACGTTATCTTTTGTTTCAGTCAAAATAATATCTGAAATATCAAGAGATTGTTTGTTTTCAGTACCTTCTAATTGCTCTCTGTTAAAATTTTTGGTAATAATTGCAGCACCTAAAAACGCCCAAATTAAAACCAATACAAAGAGTAAAAAAGCCGCAATTAACGCAAGTCTTTTCTTTCCTACCTTATTTACAAACTCTAATATTTTCTCTTTCATGCTTATTAGTTTAACATAAAAGTCAAGCAATGGTAAAAATGTAACACTAGCAAACATTTAAATTTAAAAATATAGTATAGACAAAAAATTTGTAGTAAAATCAAAAGCATGAGTAACTCAAAAACTTTAATATTAATAGACGGGCACGCACTTGCGTTCAGACAATTTTTCGCACTTGAAAGAACAGGGATGAAAACCTCAGACAACCAACCTACTTGGGCGGTATATGGTTTTTTCAAAAGTATTTTTGATTTATTAAAAGACGAAAATCTTAAACCAGATGCAATCGCAGTTGCCTTTGACGTAGGCAGACAAACATTCAGAGTCGAAAAATACGAACTTTACAAAGCAAACAGAGAGTCAATGCCTGATACATTGAGAAGCCAAATCAGTTTGATAGTAGAAGGTTTACAGGCATTTGATATTCCAATCTATACAAAAGAAGGCTTTGAAGCAGATGATGTTATTGGAACAATAACTAAAAAAGCAAGTGACTTAGGACATAACACCTTAATTTTAACAGGGGACCAAGATTCTTTCCAACTTATTGACAGAGAGGGAAGTGTAAAAGTTATAGTCCCGTCAAAAGGTGAACTTATTGAATATGATTGGTACAAAGTTCACGAAAAACTTGGAGTTTATCCAAGCCAAGTTATTGACTACAAAGGTCTTAGAGGCGATACTTCAGACAACATTCCAGGAATAAGAGGTATTGGTGAAAAAACTGCTCAAAAATTGCTTGCCGAATACAAAACAATGGATAATATTTTCGAACATTGTGAAGAAATACAAGGAAAAGCACTAAAACAAAAAATTTGCGAAGGAAAAGAAATCGGAAAACTTAGTCAAGAACTAGCTACCATCATAAGAGATGTCGACATTGATTTTGATTTTGATGGTACTCATATCACTCTACCTGATATTGCAAAAGTTACTGAATTTTTGAAAAAAATGCAATTCTACAATTTCTTGAGAAATATTGATAGCATTTTATCTTCTTTTGATAAAGAAAAAAAAGGACAAGAAAAAGTTCAACAGGAAGTTCAAACTCCAATTATCACTCAACCACAAGAATTTGGACAACTTCAACTTGGACTATTTTCACAAGAAGTTAAATCTCAAATCAACAAAGATGACGATTTTAAAGCAAATAAAATTGTAACAGAAGAAGAACTTGAAAATCTAATCGAAAAATTAAACACTAAAAAAATCTTTTCATTAGATACAGAAACAACAGACGTAAATATTCAAGAAGCAGAACTTGTAGGAATTTCTATTGCATTTGAGGATGAAGATAAAATTCAATCTTACTACATTCCTGTTATGCATCAAGTCGGAGAACAACTTGAAACCGATTATGTAATAGAAAAACTAAAACCAATTCTTGAAAACAAAGAAATTAAAAAAGCATTTCAAAACGTAAAATTTGATTATAATATTTTAAAAAATTACGGAATTACAATTCAAGGTGTAGCATTTGATACAATGCTTGCAAGTTACATAAAAGATCCTGCAAGAAAACACGGATTAAAAAATCAGGCACTTGAACATTTAAATCACTTGATGCAAGAAATAACAGAATTAATCGGCAAAGGCAAAAACCAAATGAGTATGGAATGTGTTGATATAGATTCTGCAACATCTTATGCTTGTGACGATGCCTATGCAACATATAAACTTATGCAATTCTGGAAAAAAGAACTTGACGAAAAAGAATTAAAACTTTTATACGACATCGAACTTCCGCTTGCAATCATACTAGCTGATATGGAATATTTGGGTGTTAGCGTTGATATTGAATATCTAAACACACTTACAAATGATTTTGATAAAAAGCTAAAAGATTTTGAAACAAGAATTTTTGAAATATCACAAATACCATTCAACATAAATTCTCCTAAACAAGTTGGAGAAATTTTATATGAAAAATTAGGTATTCAATCAAAGAAAAAAAGAGGGAAAGCAAAATATTCTACAAGCGCAGAAGTTTTAGAAAGTTTAGCAGAAGAACACGAAATTTGTAGATTATTACTTGAGTACAGAAAATACTCTAAACTAAAATCAACATACACAGATTCACTTCCACAACTGTTAAGCAAAACAGATAACAGAATACACACAAGCTACAACCAAACAATCACAACAACAGGAAGATTGTCTTCTTCAAATCCTAATTTGCAAAATATTCCAGCAAGAAGTGATGACGGAAACAAAATCAGAAGAGCCTTTGTCCCAGCTGACAAAGATGGATATTTGCTATCAGCAGATTATTCTCAAATAGAACTTCGTTTACTAGCACACGTTTCAAGAGATGACAATTTAATTGAAGCTTTCTGCTCTGGAGAAGATGTCCACGCAACAACAGCAGCAAAATGTTTTGGAGTACCTTTGGAAGCTGTTACAAAAGATATGCGAAGAAAAGCAAAAACTGTAAACTTTGGAATTGTTTATGGTCAAAGCAAATACGGTCTTGCAAAATCTTTAGGTATAGCACCTTTTGAAGCAGAAGAATTTATTGAAAGATATTTTGCAACTTATCCAAAAGTCAGAGAATATATGCAAAACACAATAAAATTTGCACACGAACACGGATATGTAGAAACAATTTTTGGAAGAAAAAGATATTTACTAAACGATTTGGCATCTCCTAACCACATGATAAAAGAAGGTGCAGAACGTGCAGCAATAAATCAACCTTTACAAGGAACTGCTGCTGATTTAATCAAAATGGCGATGATTGAATTTGATAAAAAAATCAAAGAAAAAAATCTTCAATCCAAAATGATAATGCAAGTGCATGATGAATTAATTGTAGAAGTAATTAATAATGAATTAGAAGAGGTTAAAAAATTAACCTTAGAAGCAATGCAGTTAAATCAACCACTTTTAGTTCCGTTAGAAGTAGATATAAATTATGGAAAAAGTTGGTTTGAAGAGTAAAAGGGAAACAATGAAAAAAATTCTTATTACATTATTACTATTTTTCACAATGCCATGTTTTGCAAACGCAGAAACAACTTCAACACAAGCACAAATTCAACCACAACAAATTGATTTCAACATTTGTAATAAAGTATTCAAAATTGATACACAAAAACTATTTTATCTTACACTTGCAAGTGTAAACGCAAACAGATTTAAGATAGAAGAAATAAAAAGCCAAAACGGATATATCTTATTTTCTGTCGCTCAAAAACAATATCTTGCAAGCGTTGTAAAAATTGATGCAAAAAATTCAATGTTAAAAATAACACCTTGCAACAATGTTTATTATTTCCCAGCAGGAATTGTTCAAAATATGTTCAAATATATTGAACTAAATGTATCAACTCCAATTCAAAGAATAACTATTTTATAACGCTTTCCAAATAGCTTTTAGCAAGCATAACTCTTCATCTGTTTCTTGATTAACAACAGAATGATAAGTTGTGTCATTTTCTATTTTTACTTTAGACAAAACATTATTGCCAAATTTCACTTCTTTTTTATAAACAATATCAAGTTCTTTTAAAATATTATTTTTTCTAAAATCGGCAGGTAAAGCTTCAAATGCCCAAACAATATAATTTGAATTATTAACATGTTGATTTACATCAATATCATCATATCTAATTTCAAATTCGTGTTCAAAATCAAAAACTTCAGGCAATTTAAATTTAGCAAAATTCATATCACTTTCACGTTTTTCAACAGCACTCATATTACTGAAGAAACTCAAAGGAGGTTTAATAGTTTTTGTTTCTAAATCTAAAATAAACCAATTACTTGTAATTCTACCTAAACGTTTTTTCTTATCAACTGTCCACAATTCAAAATCACGAAGTGCAAAAAGTTTTGAAGCCCCTCTGGCTTCGGTGATAATTGTAATTTCATCAAGATTTGCAGGATATTCATCAAATTCCATGTGATACTTTATTAAAAACCAACCTAAATTTCTTTCTGATGTAAAAGAATAACCAAAACCTAGCATTTCAGCATTCAAAGTTGCCATATCTTGCAAAAAATTTAACAACGAAGATGGTTTCAAAATCATCTGAGAATCCATTTCGTAATATCTCAAAGGATAATTATTTTCCCAAGCCAATTTCCCTGTTAAATATGATTGATTACAATTCTCAGACATTTTTCACTCTCCTTATCACACAAAAATCATAACTCAAACTTTAAATTTTGTAAAAATATTGTTAAAATTGACAATTTTGAATATTCACGCATTTAAAATAAATATAAAACGTATTAGGCTTGGAGGAAATATGATTAATTCAGTACAAAGTTTTTCAAACAACACAATGGCAAACCAACCAAACTTTAGAGGAACTGCAACTATAACAAGCACTTCTCCTAAACAACTCAAAACTTTTGTTCTGGATTGCGCAGAATTTTGCAATAAAACAAATAAAAATAACATCAAACTTTCAAATGCAAACGCATCAGTTTCACTTGGAGTAGGAAAATTTATTGCAACTTGCGAAAAAAGTTTTGATGAAGCATTTTCAAAACTTGCAAATAGTTTTGCTCAAAAAAATCATTTCAATATAACATTCAAACCTTAAAGACTTAAATAATAATCTTTAAGCAATTTGCAATCATCTTCAA
>JAKSUT010000098.1 GCA_024408705.1 bacterium
AAATGTTAGTATTATCAAGAAAAAATGGACAAAAAATAATTATAAACGACAGTATTGAAATTACGATTTTAGAATCAAAATTTGATAACTGTAAAATTGCTATAAATGCACCAAAAGATATAAAAATTTATAGAGAAGAAGTTTACAGACAAATTCAACAATCAAACAAACTTAGTAACGCTAGTTCTGTTGATGCTATTGATTCTTTATTGTCTATGGTAGATAACAAAGATACTGAAACTAAAACAAATAAAGTTATCATCAAAAAGAAAAAATAAATGACACTTGATTATTTAACAGCTAAAAAGGAATTTTTAAACGGTAATTATCAAGTTGAAAAATTTTTCAAGAGTAATAACTTTACTTTAGAGTATGCTTATTGCCAATTTTTCAAAGGTGATTTGTCAAATGCCATAAAAGAATTTCAAAAAATATCAGACACTGATATTAGAGCTGATTGGGCTATAAAATTAATCGATATAATCAACCATAATATAAAAAGTTTTCCGTCATACTTGCAAGTTAGAAACTTTTTAGAAGTTGATATAAACTTGTTGTTATTGGCAAAAAAGCCAGAATATATCGAAGAGATAATAAATAGCTCAGATTTCTTATACTCAATCAATAATGAAGCCTACAAACTAATTGGACGAACAATGTTCAACAACGAATTTCTTGATATTGCTTTATTTTATTTATTAAAAGCAAAAAACAATTTTTTCAAAGACCCAGAAACACATTTTTTGCTTGCAACATGTTATCTTCAAAAAGGAACAAATGATTTAGCAATAAAATCTTTAAAAAATTGTCTAGACATACTTCCAAACTACCTTCCGGCTCAGAAATTACTAAAAAAGATAAGTGCTTAACATATTTATTGACAAACAAATATGTTCTTGTTAGGATTTAAATACAAACCACAGACAGTCAGTTTTTTAATAATTAAAGGTTTTACCGCTGGCCGAGGTTACACTAGCAATTTAGATATTAATAGAATATTTGATATATGTGTAAATGACCTGTGGTTGAATAGATGACCAGAGGTCATTTATTATTAGGTCGATAAATAAAAGCAAAGGAGCAAAATTATGGCAACAAAAGCCTTTAAAGAAAACAAAATTGAAAAAATGCAAAAACAATTTTCTGATGCTCAAGTAGCTATCGTAACAGAATACAAAGGTCTTACAGTAGAAGAAATCACAAAACTAAGACGTAATCTTCAAAAAGAAGGCTGTGATTATACTGTAACAAAAAACACATTAGCTAAACGTGCTATCAAAGGAACAAACTTTGAAGTTTTAGAAAGTTGTTTTAAAGGTCCTATCGCTCTTGCATTTGGTTTTAAAGATCAGGTTGCACCTGCAAAAGTTTTAGAATCATTCATTAAAGAAACTAAAAAATGCGAAATCATTGCAGCAGCAATGGACGGAAATTTATTAAGTGCAGACGAAGCAAAAGCACTTGCAAAAATTCCTTCAAAAGAAGAACTTTATGCAAAAATGCTTGGCTGCGTAAATTCACCAGCATCTGGTATTGCAAACTCTGTAAATGGTGTACTTACAAAACTTGTTCGTACGCTTGATGCAGTAAAAGACAAATTACCAGCATAGGTGACAAAAGTAGAAAACAAAAATAAAGATTATAAGGAGAATTAAAAATGAGTAACGTAGAAACAATTTTAGAATCAATTGAAAAATTAACTTTATTAGAAGCAGCTGAATTAGTAAAAGCTATGGAAGAAAAATTCGGCGTATCTGCTGCAGCTCCTGTTGCAGTAGCAGCTCCTGTTGCTGGTGGTGCAGCTCCTGCTGCTGACGCTGGTGATGCTGAAGTTACAGTTGTTCTTGCAGCAGCTGGTGCTAACAAAATCGCTGTATTGAAAGAAGTTAGAGCTATCACTGGTCTTGGTTTGAAAGAAGCTAAAGATTTAGTTGATGCTGCTCCAAAACCAATCAAAGAAAACGTTAAAAAAGAAGATGCTGAAGCTATCAAAAAACAACTTGAAGATGCTGGCGCTACTGTTGAAATCAAGTAGTTCTTTTTTAAGAATATTTCAAAAAGGCTCGATTGTAAAAATCGAGCCTTTTTTGTTAGTTAAAATATTAAACCTCTCAATAAAGAAGTTAAAATATCAGAAGAATTTTTTGACGATAATCTTTGGTTATTATAACTTTGATTTATTGCAGTTGCAGCATTTCCTCTTGATAAATTTATCGCATTAATTGCTTTGTTATAAATTCTATCAGAAAGTCCCTGCAATGCATCTATCAAAGCATAACGTCTTGATAATTCTTCATTTTTCAAATCAGAAGCTCTTGATAATACATCTTGGGCAAAAGAACTAACAGCATTTGCTCTACTTGCTTCAATATCGTTCAAAGAATTAGCAAAAATAGAATTATCCAAATTCCCAAATCTTGAAACTGCATCATTTTTCAAATCAGTCAAGGCAGAATTATACATACTATTTATACTATTAATACCTTTATCTCTATAAGCATCAACTGATTGTTGAATTTCATCAATAGTATTTTTATCAAATACATTTACTGACGGCAATGCATTAGCTAATGTTTGAAGAGCATAAGAATAAATTCTTGATTCGTCTGGGGTTGAAGTATACGAAGAAAACAAATTTCCGTCACTTCCGAATGTCATGGCGTTTGAACCTAATAGATTTACACTGCCAAATGTTGAGGTTGATGGGGTAGATGATACTTTACTCATAAATTTTCCTTTCTAAAATTATAAGCAAAACTAAAAAATTAAAGCATTTGATAATCCAATTATAAAATATTTTTATACTCACTTATAGTCCGAAAAAATACATACACAAAAATTTATAATAAAGGCTTAATAAGTTGATAAATATACTAATTTAAGTTAAAATTTGCGTATGGAAAATATGTCGTTAGCGCAATTCGTACAAAAGAAGAGAGAAGAACTTGGTCTAAACACTCTTGGACTTGCAAAAAAGTGCCATATTGAACTTGATATGATGCAAAAAATCGAAAGTGGAGAAGAACTTTTTCTTCCAACAACTATTCGACAAAACTTGGCAAAAGGTCTAAAATGCCAACCTGCAGAAATCAAAGAATACGAAAAAGAATTTAATCCGCAATATGTAAGCGATAGTACAATTTCAATACTAAAAACAAAAATTCTAAAAGGCGAAACAAATCTAAAATGTCCAAAATGTGGTTCTGATTTAACAACAAGAATTGCAAAAATGTATGACCTAGAAGACAATTTAATGTTACATCCAAAGGCTCAATGCACAAAATGTGTTTTTCAAATAAAAGACTAACTTAATAACAAAAATAAAAAATAGGGGTAAAAATTATGCGTGTTTCTAGCATTAACAATAGTCAACAAAATTTTAATGGTGTAAATGTACACAAAGCAAAAAGAAAAGCTCTCTACGGAATAGCAGCAGCTTGCGCTCTTTTTGCTGCAACTTGCGAAATCACTTACGCAAAGACAACAAATACAAGTGGTTACAGAAGCCAATATAGAACTGCAGCGACAAAACCTTTTAGCGAAAAATTTAAAAACTTTATGCTTCAAGCAGGTAGTTTACTTTCAATTGGAGGTTGCTTGTACTCAATAAAAAAAGCAGATGACGACCGCGAAGAAGAAAAAGATGAAAAATTAAGAGAAAAAATAAATAAAATAAAAGAAGAAAAAATGTATAATGAAATTGAAATCATAACCGAAGAAGAAAAAAAGTTGAGTAAATCACAAAAAAACAGAAAATAAAAAATAAAAATAAAAAAAGAGTAAGATTTAAATCTTACTCTTTTTTTATTGATAACTCAAACTATAAAGCAGCTTTTGCAGTTTCAACGATTACGTCAAATGCTTCTTTATCATTTACAGCCAAGTCAGCAAGCATTTTTCTATTTACAATAATGTTAGCTTTTTTGCAAGCATTAACAAATTTTGAATAGCTAATACCTTGAGCTCTAACTGCTGCGTTAATTCTGATAATCCAAAGACTACGCATATTTCTTTTTCTAACACGTCTATCTCTGTATTCATATTTTAAAGCTTTCATAACAGCACAATTAGCGACTTTAAATATTCTGCTTCTTGCACCCTTGAAACCTTTAGCTAACTTTAAGATTTTTTTGTGTCTTTTAACATTGACACTACCACGTTTTACTCTCATATTACACCTTCCTATCTGCTATACTTCTTGTATGGTAATTCACCGTTAATCAAATTCAACTGAGTATCAGCTGCTTGATCCATAGAGAAAAGTTTTCTTTTTCTACTTTTGCTCTTGTTAGCAAGAAGGTGTCCTATACCTGCGTGTCTTTTCATGATTTTGCCAGATGCTGTTACTTTGTAACGTTTTGCACCAGCTTTGTGAGTTTTCATTTTTGGCATTTTTATTCTCCTTTATATTAAATAACTGCAAAAGCATGGCATACCAACGCCATCACTTTCGGCTTACCTCATAATCGTAACACAAATAAAACTTAAATTACAAGATATAATTTAAAAAATTTGTAAAATATTTTAAAAAACAAAAGAGCCACTTTTTAAAAAGCGACTCTTTTTGTACGAATTTAAAAATATTCTTATATTTTTTTGAATATCAATGTAGCATTGTGGCCGCCAAATCCAAAAGAATTTGATAAAGCAACATCTACATTTTTTTCTTTCGCTTTATTTGGAACATAATCTAAATTAGCAACATGCTCATCAAGATTATCCAAATTAATTGTAGGTGGAATAATGCTATTATTGATAACTTCAACACAAATAATAGCTTCAAACGCACCAGTTGCACCTAGCATGTGTCCATGCATACTTTTTGTTGAGCTTACAGACAAGTTTTTATTCTTATCTAAATCGCCAAACACTTGAGCAATAGCTTGAGATTCTGCAATATCACCCAAGCCTGTACTTGTACCGTGTGGATTGATATATTGAACATCTTCAGGTGACAAACCAGCATCTTGAAGTGCAAATTCCATTGATTTAACAGCACCTTTACCTTCAGGATCTGGAGCAACAATATCATACGCATCAGCAGATTGACCATAACCTACGATTTCTGCATAAATTTTTGCGCCTCTCTTTTTAGCATGTTCATATTCTTCAAGAACTAAAATACCTGCGCCTTCTCCCATTACAAACCCATCTCTGTCTTTGTCATAAGGACGAGAAGCTTTTTCAGGCTCGTCATTTCTTCTTGATAAAGTTCTTGCAGTAGTGAATGAACCAATACCTAAAGTTGTAATAGTTGCTTCACAACCACCTGTAACAATAGCATCTGCATCACCATATTGAATACTTCTAAAAGCATCACCAATTGAATGAGAACCGGTTGCACAAGCAGATACAACGGCTTTATTCACACCTTTAAAACCATGTTTCATAGAAACTCTACCTGCAGCCATATCTGGAATTAACATTGGAACAGTAAATGGAGAACCTTTTGTTGGTCCTCTATTTATCATTGCAATATGATTTTTTTCAAAAGTATTAAAACCACCAACTGCAGAACCGATAATTACACCCACTCTATATGGGTCATAACCTGCTTCATCAAGCCCTGAATCTTTGATTGCTTCATCAGCTGCGACAATTGCAAACTGAGTAAATCTATCCATTCTTTTTGCTTCTTTTGGATCAATATAATTTTCAGGAACGAAATCTTTTATTTCCCCTGCAATTTTAACTAATTGTTTTTCTGTGTCAATATTTTCAATATTACTTATTCCGCTTTTACCAGCAACCAATGCTTCCCAGGAAGTTTTCAAATCTAAACCTACTGGAGACACTGCACCCATACCAGTAATTACAACACGTCTTTTTTCCATAAATTTTCTCCTTAAATTTCAAACAACTGTTTGAATTGTCTTATCATGCAAAAAGGGAATTGCAGAAGTAAGTGCATTCCCTTTTTGGTTAATAATTTCATTTAATATCGAAACTATGAATGAGAATCGATATAAGCTACTGCGTCTTGTACAGTTTGAATTTTTTCAGCTTCTTCATCAGGAATTTCACAACCGAATTCTTCTTCGAAAGCCATAACTAATTCTACTGTATCTAAAGAGTCAGCACCCAAGTCACCAGTAAAGCTAGCTTCTGGAGTAACTAATGCTTCATCAACGCTTAATTGTT
>JAKSUT010000099.1 GCA_024408705.1 bacterium
TATCTTCAAGAGTAAGATTTGCGTTTCTGAACATATTTAAGTTTTTAAGTTGGTTCAAAATTTCAATATTTTTATATGTTTCTTCTTCGCCAAATGCTTTTACTGAATTTTCAAAATCTTTTTCAGATATTTCAAAATTTTTCAATTTTGTAGATGTTTCTGTTGCTATTGCTTGGTTTTGAATAACAGGTTTGTTGTATGCTATTTTTCGTGTTGAGTTGTTAGTTTGTGGAATGAATTGTTCATTTGTTGATGGATTTAATTTTGTATCTCCGCTGATTGCTATATTGCTATCAGTATTCAATTTTCTTGAAGCCATAGCGATTGTTTCAGGGAAATATTTTTGAAGTTCATAAGTTCTTATTGCAAGTTCGTTTGCTCCTGTTGCAGTTGAGAACATTGCATTGATTTCGGCTACTGTTTCACCTGTTCCTGCAACAGCATCATTATAAGGACCTTTTATGAAATAATTTATGTAATCTTCTTGAACATCAGGGAATGCTTTTTTAAATTCAGCTTTTTCTTTTTCAAAAGTTTCTCTGAATTGTTTTTCGCTAGATATAGCATAATCTCTTGAATAGTTATCTGCTTTGTTTACAGAAATATCTTTTGCGTGTCCTGCTTCGTGAGAATATACGAACAAATTGTTTTCAGATATAATTTCGTTTTCTGAAAATTTATAGAATGAATTGTTTACGTGTGAAGTTGTAAGTTTTGTACCTTGTTTTGCTAAGTCTAAAAGTTGATCACCTGACATTTTGTCCATCAACATTCTCATTTCTTTGTCAGTATAATCGCTTAGGACAGAAGAATATTTTACTTCTGTTGTTGTTCCTCTTGCAATATCTTGAACTTCTATTCCGTCTTTTGTTTTTGCCATTGTATATCTATGACCATTTATTTCTGATGTTGCAGTATTTTCATCAATTCTTGTGAAAGTTCTGTCGATTGTAGATAAAACTTCACCATCTTTTGAAGTGATTTGGTAGAACATTTTAACATCATCACCATCAAGTTTTGATTCATAAGTGTAGTGAGTTTTTGTTCCGTTTAAACTTTCAAGATTTTTTTCAACCTTTGTAGTACCACCATCTTTTTGAGCAAAACATTCGATTTTTTCATTTCCGTTTGCATCAATAATTTTGGAATTGAAAATTCCATCTACATCTGATAATTCCATTATATGAGTTTCAGGTAATCCTGTTTTTGGATTTTTGTAAGTTTTTACTTGTGATTTCAAAATTTTATTTTCAGCATCATCTACAATATATTCAGCTTTGATTTTTGAACCGTCAATGTAGTTTTCACTTACCAAAGTTTCGCCCTTAATAACTTCTTTGCTGTTTTGGTCATAAGTTGAATGTGATTCTCTGGTTGTTTTTGATTTTAAAGCACCTTCTTTAGTGTATTTAGTATCGATAACTTTGGTATCTTTACCTTTCATATTCCAGTTTTCGCTATATCCTTTGATTTCAGTAGTTTTAAATGTGTTTTCTACTGAATCAAATTCAATTTCTCTTGAGCCATAGCCTTTTGCGGTTGGATATATGTATTGTTTTTCTTTGTATCCATCACGAGTAGGATAACGACTAGTGTCGGTATTATATTCATCTCCAAAAATTATTTTTTGACTAGATGTTTCATCACCCAAAATTAATGGTTTTTGAGTTTCAATTGAATCAGAAAGAATGATTTTTTTAGGAGAAGTTTCGTTAATTCCTTGAACTGTTTTTTCAAAGATATTCATTTCTGAAATATTTTTTGTTTCAGGAATTTGAGTTTGTGTTTTTTTAGGATTTTTTATTACTGTTCCATTTATTTCAAAGTCATTAGAATTTGGTGATATTTTTTGGAAATCAGGTTGTGTTGGTTTTGTTGTTTTAACTTTACCAGCAGCTAATTTACCCATAGAAATACCAGTGATGATAGATATACCTTGAGAAATTCCTTCTCCAGTCAAATCAACGTCACCTGTGATGATGTAATCTGCGTATATGCCTAAACTTGCATCAGCTCCGACTTCTGCTGCTTTTGCGATAACTTTGCTACCCATTTTTGTTAATACAAGTTCATTTACTCCGCTTGAAACTTTGTTGATAGCAAAACCTGAAGAAACTAGTGCTGCATCAGTTGCAGTTTCTTTTAATAGTGCTAAACCTTCTTCTTTTGATAATCCATTTTCAGAGGTTACTTCATCTACTAAATCTAATCCTTCATCAAGGAATTGACCACCAAGAGCCATACCTGTTCCGACTTGTGCAACAGCAATAGATGCACCTGCTGTAACAGGAGCTGTTGCGTATCCGCCAACCATCATTGTCATACCAGCGATTGAAACACCTGATGAAACTCTATCTGCTACTGTTTCTTGTTTTTCACAATATTTGTTTACTAATTCACCATTGAAGCCAGATGTACCAAGTGCTTCTTTTGCGTATTTTGAATAATCTTCAGAAATTTCTTTTATGCTTTTTCCTGTGGCTTTTTCAAAGTTTTTGTTGTATTGGTCTGTGCAATATTGAGCATAACCATTAAAACCACTGTAGGCTTGTGAAATTATGTCACCTTCTTTGTGTGATTTTATTTCACTGCCAACTTCGTTTGGTTTATATGTTTTTGTAATTTCTGTAGGTCCTTTTATTGCGTAAACAGTAGATGTTACAGATAAATTACCATTTTTGTCAAATGAATATTTGCCACCTTTTTCAGATTTAGCATATTCATTTAATTTTGTAATAGCTTCATCTTGAGAGCAACCATAAAATTTTCTTGTTGCATTGATAAGTTCTTGACCTGTAAATGTTTCTTTTTTTAATGCTTCTTGAAAGTCAGAACATTTTGCAAGACCTGCGTTTGCGATTGTAGAATAATTTTTTGTTTCGTTGAATTTTTGAATTTTTTCTGGGTTAAATTCAACACCTGTGTTTTCTTTGTAAATTTGAGCAAATTTTTCAGGAGAATCAGCTTCTTTTAGTTCGTTGATGAAATTTTCTTGAGTTTGGAATTGAGCTTCAACTTTTTGTTTTGTTGTTTTTCCACCGAAAAATTCTCTGACTTTGTTAGCACCTCTTGCAATTATACCATCTTCTTTGTCTTGCTCTGCAATAGTTTCTTTTCCGCTATTTAAAAGCAATTCAAGAGTGCCTACAGTGTCTTTTTCTAAGGTTTCTTGTTCTTCTTTTGATAAATTTAAAAAACTATTTTGTTTTTTGTTGTAAAATTCTTGTGCTGCTTTTCTTCTTTTTTCCTCTTGAGGAGTCATTTTACTAGCTTTTTCTAAAGAAATTTGTTTTTCTAAAGCATCAAGCTCTTTTTCACTTATTTCTTTTGAATAAGTATCAAGTTCTTTTGCATTTGTTTCTTTTTCTTCTTCAATTTGATTTTTTAATGTTTGTATTTCTTTTTTAATTTCGGCTAATTGTTTAATTTCGTTTTGTCCGCCGCCTTTTTGTAGTTGGGCGATTAGTTTTTCTTCTTCTTCTTTAAGTTGTTGTAGTTGATCTTCTTCTGAAAAGACAGAATTAAAAGTATCCTCACCTTTTTTAATTGAGTCAAGCTGAGGATTGTTGTATGTATTTGAAAATGTAATTTTGTTTATTTTTTTATCTGTCATGAAGAAGAAACCTATATAAGTATAAAAACATGTTTATAGCTTATATTTACTATATTTTACTAAATATTTAATTTTTGTTAAACAAATTTTTCATATATTTTTTTAAAATACAACAAACAGTTGATGTCATATTGCCTACAAACTTATATTCTAGTGTTGGGGAAGAATATTATTAGGGATAATTTTTAAACAAAAATGATTGAAAATAATATGAAAGATGAATTAGATTTAGCTCTTTACTATGATTGGTTTTGCCAAACTTTTTTGAATTCGGTGAAACTATCAAGTGATGAATTTTTCTCCGATGTTTTTGATTACAAATTAGTTTCTGTAAGTAAAAATATAAATGTTTTGTTCCAAGGTGATGAATATTTTGTAACTAAAATAAGAATGGATAAGCAACATGATGTGTTTTTCAGATGTTCTTCCGTTGCTGTAAAAATTATTTTAGATGAATGTTTGGGTGTTGCAAAAAAATATGATATTTCAACAATTACCGAACTGGAAGCAAAGGTTATAAGTTCATTTAATGACTTTTTGTTTAATAATATAACTCAATTTTTGATTAATAATATTGACCCAAAAGCAAAAAGAAAAAATTATGACATGATTAATTTGACAATGTTAATCAAAGCTAAAAATGGTGATAATAAAACAGGAAAAGTTATTATTTCACTACCTTATGTCTTGGTAAAACCGCCACAAGCAGAAGTTAATTCTGTATATGATGTTTCAGGTTTTAATGAAAGTGTTATAGATGTTGCATTAAAAGTAGGAACAACAAAATTTAATTTAAGAGATTTAAAAGGTCTTGAAAGTGGTGATATGGTTGTGTTTGAGAATAGTAATATAAACACAATGCGTATAAGTTTTAAAGATTATGTTTCAGATTTTAAATTAACCCCTAATCCGGGGATAGTTACATCAATAGATGATGACGGAGGAGAAAGTATGAGTGATAATTCTTCACCACAAAATTTGTGGGATAGTATTCAAGTTGATATGGATGCGGAATTTGATTCCGTAAAAATTAGCCTAGGCGACTTGAAAAATATACAAAATGGAATGGTTGTTGATTTGATGTCAATTTACGACAATAAAGTTTCTTTGAAAGTTGAAAATAAATTGATAGCCAGAGGAGAATTGGTAATTGTAAATGATAGATATGGTGTAAAAATTGATGAAACATTTGCACATGTATCACCTCAAGTTCAACAAGAAAATATGCCTGTACAAGAAGAACAAGGAGTTCCACAAATTGATGAAATTCTTCAAGATGCTGGCGAAGCTCCACAAGCAGGTGGCGAAGAAGAATTTGATTATAGCGACTTTAATTTAGATGATGAAGATATTTAATTGAAATAACGGGGACGAGGAAAATGGGAAGTTATATAATAAGTTTTTCAGTTTATACAATGGCAATGGTAGGCGTAATTATGCTTGCTTTGTTCGTGTTTAAGTTTTGTATGGGTTTTACTCCTTCAAAGAAAGATTCAACATTAAAAGTTCTTGAAACAATGAAACTTTCTCCTAAAAAAACTTTGTATGTGATTAAAGCAGAAGGTGAAAAATATTTAATTGCAGGAGATATTGATAATACTTCATTAATTGCAAAATTAAATGATAATCAAGATGCTACAGAAGTTTTGAAAACTCAAAAATTTAGTACAATTTCTGAACATATTTCTAAAAGAGAAGATAAAAGTAAGAATTTATCAAGTATGGACGGAGTTGTAAGTTTGAAAGATTTTTCTGACAAAATTAATTTTGCAGAAAAGAAAGTTGCAAAAAGACCAGTAATGCGTCAATTAGCAGAAAAATTAAAAGAAGTATAATAAAAGGATAAAAAATAAATGGAAAGTTTTTTAAAGGATACAAATCCTGTTTTACAAATGTTGATTTTGATGGCATCTTTTTCATTGTTGCCATTCATTTTCGTTTGTATGACAAGTTTTTTGAGATTTGTAATTGTATTTTCAATGTTGAAAACGGCGATGGGTACTCAACAAGTTCCACCTGCTATGGTAATTATTGGACTTTCAATGATTTTGACCTTTTATACAATGGGACCTGTTTTTCAAAAATGTTATGACTATGGAAATGTTCCTTATCAAAAAACTCAAAATATTGTTCTTGCTTTTACAGAAGGGTCAAAACCTCTAAAAGAATTTATGATGAAGCAGACGCGTCAGAAGGATTTGGAATTTTTTGTAACCTTATCCCAAAAAACGCCGCCAAAATCACCGGAAGAAATTACAATTTGGCAAGTTGCACCTGCATTTATCACAAGTGAGTTAAAAACTTCTTTTGAAATCGGGTTTATAATATTTGTTCCGTTTATTGTATTAGACCTTGTCGTGGCAAATATTTTGTTGGCGTTAGGGATGTTTATGTTATCTCCAACAATTATTTCTTTGCCGTTTAAGTTGCTGATATTTATTGCGGTAGATGGTTGGGCTTTGATTGTTCAGGGCTTGGTAAATAGTTATAACTAAAATAATTAAAGGAAAAATACG